>JASHTZ010000038.1 GCA_030040295.1 Terriglobia bacterium
CTGGTGGGCGGGCCAGGCTGCACAAGTTATGAACCGGTGGGCGGGCAGTCTCCCGCTCATATGCTCAACGACAACACGGCCTGCTACAAAGACCTCGCGCCCTGGCAACCACGCACCACTCCGTTGTATTTGGGCTATCTTCGCAATCCGCCCTATTTTCAGATGGACGCAGCTTTACAAAAGCAGTTCACTCTGCCCGAGCGAATCGCCTTGCAGGCGCGTATTGAGAGTGTCAATGCCACGAACACCCCTTCCTGGTATGCCGGAGTGAATCTCAATAACGACCAACCACGCACGCCTTCCGGAACCGGGTGGACAGGTTTCGGCACAATTGCCCCCAGCGACACTCCACGCTACGTCTTCGTTTCCTTAAAGTTCACGTTTTGACGAATTGGCGCGACCCCCGGGAAGTGAAACTCGAAGAGCGGCAAGTGGAAGCGGTTGACAGCTAGTCAAAGAGGCTATTAATATCGAAATGCGTTCTGCACCATTCGCAGCCAAGTTGCGCTTTGCTTTCCTGTGGGTCATCCTCCCACTTGGCTTGATCGGGCTCTCGCGATGCGGCACCATGGACAGCGCTCCTCCTTCCTCCACCCCCAGCCCGGTCGGCCCCTCCCCCAGCTACTTGCAAATGACGGCAGACGGCATCGCGACTCTGCAATCCAACTGGTATAACCAGCAAACCGGACTGTGGAACACTACCGGCTGGTGGAACGCCGCCAACGCCTTGACCGTCGTCATCCTTTACTCAAAATTTGCGAACTCGAACGCGTATCTATCGAGCGTGGGTAACACCTACTCCCTTAATTCCAGCGGCGGATTTCTGGACCAGTATTACGACGATGAGGGCTGGTGGGCGCTCGCCTGGATCGCCGCCTACGATTGGACGGGAAGCGCGACTTATCTCAACATGGCCGGCCAAATTTTTGCCGACATGACCAACGGCTGGGACACCACTTGCGGCGGCGGAATCTGGTGGAACAAAACCCACACGTATAAGAACGCCATCGCGAATGAGTTGTTCCTGTCCGTAGCTGCGAACCTGGCCAGCCGCGTGACCAGCCCCAGCCAGCAATCGTCCGACCTTTCCTGGGCGCAGCAGGAATGGACGTGGTTTGCGCAATCGGGAATGATCAACTTGCAGAATCTTATCAACGACGGCTTAACATCTTCCTGCCAGAACAACGGGGAAACTACGTGGACCTACAATCAGGGAGTGATTCTGGGAGGGCTGAGCGCGTTGGCGGCCGATTCCGGCAATACTTCACTTTTGACGAATGCCCAGTCGATCGCGCTTAGCGCCATCGCCAATCTCAGCGACAGCAACGGCATCCTTCACGACCCCTGCGAGCCCTCGGGCTGCGGCGCCGATGGGATCCAATTCAAAGGGATCTTCGTTCGCAACCTGGCAACGCTATATGCCGCCGCCCCTCAGCAAAAGTATGTGACCTTCCTTCAGACGAATGCCCAGAGCATCTGGATTAACGACCAGGGACCCGGCTATCAATTCGGGCTGGTCTGGTCAGGACCTTATACTGCCGCCGACACCGCCAACGCCGCCATCCAAACCTCGGCCATCGATTGTCTTCTCGCCGCCGCTGAGGTAACCCAATAAAAGTAGATCGCTTGCCTTGATATAACCGCCCACGCCGCATACCGGCGGACGAAGTCGCGGCAAGATGACTGCGATTTGGATGTACAATTAAAAATGAGCACGACAAAAAAACGGAAAATAGATTTTGTGGGTGAACGAAGGGAAGCTTGCAATGCTCAGGGTAAGAGAATCCACTGTTCGCCACGGAGCAATTTACGCCGCAGCCGCAATTCTCATTTTCACCGCAGGCGTAGTCCTGGCGCAATCGCCGGCCAGCTCGTCTGAAGGCGGCGATATCATCCATCATCTCAACGTCATCATCAATTGGTACAAACAAATGTCCAGCGCCAACGAGGCGGCGGGCCAGGCGAGCGACGTTTTTTATTTCGAAAACGCAAGAAGCCTTGCCCGGCAGGCGCTCCAGCTTGCATTCCAATCGGCGGAAGCTCAGGCGGAGCTTCTGCGGGCAGCGACGACCGGAGGGGCTAATGCCCCCGCATCCGGTGCTCCGCACGAGAATTCCAATCTCCCCGCGGCCGCGGCCAACGCTGCGGCGCAGACCCAGCAGGTGCAGGCGCAAATTGACGCCCTGGACAAGCAAATCGCAAAGGCTTACGGGAAAAAAAACCAGATCCTGACCGCACAGCGGGACAATTTGCAGGCGGAGTTGGCGCTGGACCAGGCCGTACAGGACGCTATCGGAAAATTACAGAAATTCGCCTCCGGCAACAACGCACAGAAAGCGGGTTTGCCGGCCGAAATCACGGACCTCAAGAAATCTGTCCCGGACGTTTTCCCCAGCACGCCGGGGAATGGCGAGAAACCGGCAGCCGCGCCTTCCGCATCGGTACAGGAAGCGGCCCCGAGTGGAGGGCTCATTAGCCAGGCTTCCCTGCTCTTCTCGCGGCTGGAAGATTTACACGCCGTGGATCAGCTCGACTCGGGCGCAACCGAAATCACCGGGCTCGCCCGCAATCTTCAGGCTCCCCTCGTCACCAAGCTTCGGGCGGACGTCCAGGAGGCGCGCACCCTCGCCGGCCAGCCGCCCTTGCCGGATGTTGCCCAGGCGGAGACCACACGGCAGCGTCTCGAAAATCTCACCGAGGAATTCAAGAAAATCTCCGCCGCCACGCTTCCCCTCAGCCAGGAGATCATTGTCCTCGACGAATGCGGCGTCAACTTGCAGGAGTGGCAGAACTCCATTCACAAAGAGTGCGTGCGCATCCTGCGTCTGGTGCTGATCAGGGTCATCGCCGTCCTGATTGGGCTGGCGGTGGTGATCGTCTTTTCCCGCCTCTGGCGAAGGGGGACGTTCAGATATGTCAAAGAGCCGCGCCACCGCCATCAACTGCTGTTGGTGCAGCGTTTCGTCACCGTTTTTCTGATGGCGATGGTAATCGTGCTCGGGTTCATCAGTGAGTTCGGGTCACTGGCCACCTTCGCGGGATTCATCACGGCGGGGATTGCCGTGGCGCTCCAGACGGTCATCCTCTCCGTCGCCGCTTATTTCTTCCTCGTGGGACGATATGGCGTGCGCGTGGGTGATCGCATCTCCGTCGCCGGAGTGACCGGTGATGTGGCGGATGTGGGAATGGTTCGTTTTTACGTCATAGAATTGGCGGGAACGGGGGTGGACATGTACCCCACCGGCCGGCTGGTGGTGCTCCCCAATTCCTTGCTCTTCCAGAATTCGCCGTTCTTCAAGCAAATCCCCGGCACTGCCCATGCGTGGCATGAAATCTCCGTTACCTTGCCCGCAGGAAGCGATTATGGACGGGCGGAAAGCCAGTTGCTCGAGGCCGTCAAACAGGTCTACGCGGAGTACGGCGACAGAATCGAGGAACAATACGAAACTTCTGAGAGTTTGATGAACAGCCGGTACTCCTCACCCAATCCGCAATCCTGCTGGCAATTGGACGGAAATGGACTTGACCTCATCATTCGCTATCCGGTGGAAATTCATCGCGAATCGGAAATCGACAGCAAGATGTCGCGCAAGCTGATGGAAGTTATCGGCGCCGACCCCGACTTGAAGAGCATTGCCGCTTCACTGCGCATCCGCTCCACCATCAAAGTGTAAATCTACGGCAATGCACCTTCTCGTTGTTGCGGCGCCCGATGAGCGTCGACGGCGGTCATAGACCGCCGCTACAGATGACCGGGGCGGGATCGCCGCTACAGCTTCTTGCCAAGCGGCCACGATGCGATATACTGCCACCAACATTTTCTCCTGGAGGTTGCGAATGCGTCGTTTAGTGGTGGGTCTCGTCGTCTTGCTTTTCGCGGTTCTGTTCGTGTACCGCATGGCGAATCCGGCGGCAGTGGTTGCCCAGCCGGGCGCGGCGGATGCAGGCGAATCACCCGCCATGCTCGCGGGATATTCCGAGGACTCGTCGCGGGCCGAGCGCGATTGGGAAGGCAAATTCCGCGCCATCCCCAGCCCCGCAAATCTGCGCAGTAACATGCAGCGGCTCTCCGCGCACCCCCATCACGTGGGCACCGAGTATGACCGCGAAAACGCGGAATGGATCCTGTCGCTCTTCAAGGAATGGGGTTGGGACGCGCATATCGAGAATTTTTACGTCCTCTTTCCCACGCCCAAGGAGCGCGAAGTTGAACTCGTCGCGCCCACGCACTTCACCGCCACACTCGAGGAACCCACGGTGAGCGTCGATCCCACCTCCGATCAACACTCGGAGCAGCTTCCCACCTACAATGCCTACTCCGCGGATGGCGACGTCACGGCCCCGCTGGTCTACGTCAACTACGGCGTCCCCGCCGATTACGATGAGCTGGAACGCCTGGGCGTCTCCGTCAAGGGTGCGATTGTGATCGCGCGCTATGGCATGTCGTGGCGCGGAATTAAACCCAAAGTGGCGGCCGAGCACGGCGCAGTGGGATGCCTCATCTACTCCGACCCGCATGAGGACGGCTATTCCCAGGGCGACGTCTTCCCCGGCGGCCCCTGGCGGCCGCTGGAGGGCGTGCAGCGCGGCAGCGTGATGGACATGGTGCTTTATCCCGGCGACCCGCTCACCCCGTTCGTGGGGGCGACCAAAGACGCCAAGCGCCTGCCCCTCAGCGAAGCCAAAACCATCACCAA
>JASHTZ010000391.1 GCA_030040295.1 Terriglobia bacterium
CAAAATTTGCAACGGAAAAGGTGTGACATTTTGGTATAGCGTGGTTGGGTGTGTTGAAAATAAAGCACTTGGACGTGTGATATCTCAAAAATATTAAGTTGCGTTAAATCAATCACTTAAGTGTGACATGAGGTTTTCAGGTGTGACATTTTATTCGAATCAGGTGTGACATCGATTTTGAAAGTTGCGGCGAACCGCCCAAAAGATGGCGGATCGGGAAAATCAAGTCGGTTGTAAAAATAGTAAACAACCGAAACTGGGAAATGGCGAAAACCTGAAACCTCAAAGCGACGGAACTACAAGGCAAGGAAAAGTAGGAATCGTGGAGATCACGGAAACAGCGGAATGGCAGGATAGCAGTTTGCCAGAATGCGAAAACCGGAGAATTGGAGAATAGCGGGAAAACCGGAAATGGGGGGACCGGAGGCCGATCCGGGCAGATCAGATATCCGCCCGGATCGCGGATGCCTAGATATCTTCTTCAAGCCCAAAGGCACATGATGGCAGCTTTGAAAACTCAAGAAGCTCGTCATCACACGGGGGCTTAGAAGCATATTCAATCGCCAGTATAGCGAACCTTCGAATCCTGACCAGCGCGAAGACTTCCCCGTGCGCAGCTTTTTCTAGCAGGTACCCAATACCTTCACAGGCCTGGGTGTAGTACCGCCACGCCATATCACTCGCCGCTTCGGGAAGTGAATCCACTGGGAAGTCGTCTTTGGGGACGTTGCATGTTTTCGCCTTGTCCACGTATCTCGGGTGCGTAAACAAGCGCGCTATTTTGTGCAGGTCTTTCATTGGCTCCGCTAGGAATTCCAGTTGATAGGTCTGGCGTCTGAGCATGTCATACGCGAACATAAAGCCGGTCTCTGCCTCCTGCGTTATCAGTTCCAGGGCATTCACACACCTTTCGTGTTCACGGCGAGCTGATGGTGCGATGATCGGTAGTTGCGGTTTTGATGGTTTTCCGGGTACATTTTTTCCAGCCTTCATTGTGCACCTCCATGCACTTGGGGGTTAGAGGCCGGTCGCCGCAGAAATAGCGTCCGGCCTCGACTTGCTTAAGACGGCTTCCTTCCTTTAAAATCCGCGATTTCGCGCATGTCTTCCACCACCTTGGGCAAAACCCTTTCGATGTAGCCCCGCGCCTCCTCGGCGCTCACGCTTTCCCTTGGCACGAATAACTGCACTTCACCGTCCTCTGTGAGGTTCGCGATAATGAGCCCAATTCCTGTCAAGCCAACCTTCTCGCAGGCCGCATTTACGGCGTTGAGACCCCTCTGAATCTCCGCCCAGGCTTCGGCTGCGTCGCGGGACATTTCGGAAAGTGGGATCGTCAAGTTACGCATCGTCAGTTTGCCTTCCGGGCGCGGCGACGGTAATCGCGCATGGCGTTAAAGAGCCGCCGCAGGTTGACGTAGGCCACTTCCCGGCCCTTGTCATCAGGCAGCGGGTCTTTGTCCAAGGATTTGTCCACGATGAAATCAAGCGCCGCGTCAGGCAGCGCGCCCAGCTCGTGGCGGGCGATAGTGCGCGCTTCGGCCTTGCTGGGACCATAGACGCGCTCACGCCGCTGCTCGATCCGGCTGCGCCACTGGCCGAAGTTATTGCGGCGGCGCGATTCAAACAGCTTCAGCGTCGCCTCATTTCCAGCGACAATCACCGCCATACGCCCGCGCGCCAGGTCCGCCAGGCGACGCAGGGATTCCAGCGTATCGATTTCGGGGTAGAGCAATTGCGCTTCGTCAATCACCACCACCACAGGCGACGTGCGGCGGCGCAAGGTGTAGAAAATCGCTTCGCGCAGGGCCTTGGTGCTGAGCGCATAGGGCGCGGCAATGGCGCGGGCGATTTCCGCCAGCAGATAGCGCGGCGTCATGCGCTCGACGGCCTCCACCAGGGCAAACCAGTTTTTCTCGCCATCAGCCGCGCGCGCCGATTCGGCAAAGACCGTCTCAAACAGAAAGGTCTTTTGCGCGCCGTAGGGCGCATAAATCGTTCCCCACGCGCCTTCCCTAGCATCGGCAATGACGCCGCGCATGGCACGCGTTCCCGCCGTCTCGTAAATCCTGCCAGGAAATTCCGGCAGCGGCACAGGGTTGGCGGCAAGCCACGCGCCGATGTCTTGCGCCGTCTTTCCGGTTTCCAGTGCTGTACCAAATCGCTGGCCGGAAGCGAATTGCTTGACGGTTGAGTGGCCCAAGTCCATGCGCTCCGCGTACTCGACATAATCCCAGCCGGTTTTCGAGCGGTGAGAGCGAAGCTCAGTTCTCACTTCTTCACGCGTTAGCAGCATCGTGCTCCTCGACGATACGTCGCATTTCGTCCGCCACATCCTGACTGGTGGGTGGCAACACAGGCGCGGCACTGGCCTTGCGCGCCGCGTGCGTGCGCTCGATTTTTTCCATCATCCAGGCGGTGGAACTGATATGTGGATAGTCCGGCGCGGGCTCTGGCGCGGGTACAGCCTCGGGCGCGGGCGGCTTTTCGCCTGTCAGTATTTTGCGGTTGTGAGCGATGCGCTCAGATTCCTTCGAAAGGTTCACAGGGTCGTTCACGCCCACTGTGGGTTGCGCGACGGCCTCGATTACCTTGTCGCCAATTTCGACGAACAGCTTCGAGCGGTCGCGCCGGAAGCGGCGGCACTGCAAGTCTTCGCCCAGGTGGTAGGCCAAATCCAGGTGCGTGTAGATATAGCCGCCGGGCGCATGAATCTGGCAGCCATCGCGCACGCGGCGCTCGAACCGTTCGGCAAACAGGCCGTCGATTACAGATTCAGAAACCTTGCGCCGGGCGATTTCTTCAGCGGATGGCTGGAAGTACCTGAAGGCCGCCGCGCGCGTTAGACCATTGCAGCCCTTCGCCTTCGTGTCCATGTTATTAAACTCATTAACCCACGCTGCGCAGCACTTACTCACATAGGAAAGGCTTATCAGGCTGGTTTTTTCACCGTGCTTGCGGTGTGGCCCCATGTGCCATTTCACGCGGTCATCGATCCCGGTGTTTTCGCGCTGATCTTTGGGCGGACGCCATGAAAGGCCGAAGTCGCGTTGGGCGTAACGCGCGTATTCCCGATGCGGCGCTCGTTCAATGCGATTTCTGCGGGCGCTTCCCGGCTCGCACGAAGTGACGGGCAAGACGCCAAGAGCGCCCATCGGGGTGTCAAGGAGCTTGGCCAGATCCTCCGTGCGCCGCGCCACAACGCGCCCACCAAAGTATTGCCGGAAGCGGCCGGCGTGATCGCTCACCAGGCGCAAGGGCGGCCACAGGCGACGCAGGGTTGATTCCGCCAGGTCCATCGCTTCGTGGTCAAGGTTGATGGTGAGTGCCCATGCCAGGATGCAAGTGGTGCGCTCGTCGATGATAGTGAGCAGGTGCAGAATCGGCTGGTCTCTTCCGTAGTTGTAGACGATGCTGTGGTCTTGATCGTCGTAGCAGTAGCAATCGACTTCCCATTCGTCGATGCACCAGGCGTCGCCTGAGAATTCGTCATCGTAGCGGCGGACGATACGGCCCGCGCGGTCCCTGATTCCAATTTTGCCGATCCGGCGCGGGTTGTTCTTGCCGCCCAAACTCTTATTGATGTAGCGGCGCGTGAACTGGCGGAAGGCTTCGCAGGATGGAATGCTGTAATCGTGGCCCGCGCAGACTACGGTTTGCCGCTTCAGCATCCAATCAAAAACCAGGTCGGCGGTGTTCCGGTAAGACTTCCCCGACTCCCACGCCTCGGCAATTTTCGCGTAGGTCGCCGCGTCGTAATTGTGCTTCCAGTTGCCGTGGGGGCCGCGCTGGCCGGGCATCACAACTTCAAAGGGATTCTCGCCTCTGGAAATTGCCGAGTTTAAATCGCGGGTCAGCGACTCGGCGCGATCCGGGCCGACACCAATCAGCGCGCCCATTCTGCGGTATGCTTCATTCTTCGAGCCGAGATGGTAAAACTGTTTGCCGTGATCAAGAGTGAATTCAGCCGCAGCCTCCACAATCTGCCGGGCAACTGCGGCCTTTTCTTCTTCACCACTGGCCTTCAGACTGCTATAAAATTGCAGGTACGCAGTCCCATAGGGAGCAGGCTTGCAGAGCGGCATCTGGACGGCCAAGACGGGTTGGACGGCGGGGCCATCCGCGCGTGCGGCTGGCAGCGCGGGCGGTTCGGGCTTCTCGAATGTT
>JASHTZ010000392.1 GCA_030040295.1 Terriglobia bacterium
GGAATATGGCATCAAACATAAGCTTTGTGACCCCAGCTACGATGACCAGTGTGTCCAGCGCGCGGCCGAAGCGGTTCGCCAGGCTGTCCGGACGCCCAAGCGGGTCACACACTTGGGTTTCGGTCAGGCTCGAGTAGACAGGGTGGCGTCAAATCGCCGCGCCGTGCTTCCAGATGGCACCGTTAGTTTTGGTCGCAACAGCACGACACACAACCCCGCCATCCGAGATGCCCCGGAAGGTCTCGTGGATCCTTACCTGAAGACTTTAAGTTTTTGGGACGGCAACCAGCCTGTCGCGGCGCTTAGTTGCTATGCGGTCCATCCTCAGACCCATTTCGGCAAGGGCGATGTGACCACCGACTTCACGGGACTAGCCCTGAAGATGCGCCAACAGGAAACGCCAGACGTTTTTCAAATCTATGCGACCGGGTGCGGTGGAGACACGACCGTTGGAAAGTACAATGATGGAGACTCCAAGAGCATTCCACTGCTGGCGGACAGGCTTCGAGTTGGTATGGCCGCCGCTTGGAAAGACACGCAAAAGCAGTCCTTGACTAGCCTTGGTTGGCGTTCGGTATTGCTGAACTTCAAGATGAATGAAAAAGACGACCTATCCGAGGCAGCCGCGAAGCGGACATTATCCGAAAAGTCCCAAAAATATAACGAATGCTTCCGGGCGGCGTGCGGGTTGAGCTGGAGGCGCTGGGTAGCAGATGGCCACAGCATCGAGATTCCGATGGCAGATTTTGGGGCAGTTAAACTGGTCCTGGCTCCTGCCGAGACGTTTGTGCAATACCAACTGTGGGCGCAGGAGCTGCGGCCGGATTCCTTCGTGATGGTGATGGCTTATGGCGAATGCTCGCCCGGCTACCTCCCCACAAAAATCGCAGTTGCGGAAGGTTGGTACGACTACTATTGGGAGTGGGCTGACCCAGAGTCGGCGGAAGACGCCTTGCTGCCGGCGCTAGCCGATGTACTTCGTAAATCATGATGGATCCGATGGACCTATCGGTACCATAGCTAAGCGGCCGGGACGAGCACCGTCGGGATCGAGACTGTCTTCGGGCCGGTCGCGGTCACAATCCACGGTGGGAGCGGTGCCGGTGGAACGCTTGCGCACGGGCTACAATGCTCAAGGCAAATTTTCCGACACTCTCTATTACGACGAGCAGGAGCGCAAGGAACTAGTGGAGGTTCTCGAGATATGTTTTCACGACGAAACGCCCTCAAAACTCTGAGCCTATTGGCGGCCACTGAAGCAGGGCGAGCATTTCTTTCCCGGTGGCTCCCTTGCGGCGCCAATCCCCTGGAAGCTTACGAACAAGGCACCAATTCAGTATCTGACCCGTCCCATTCGACAGGAAGTCTAGATCATTCTTCCGCTTATGTACCGAAATTTTTCGAGCCCCGGGACTTCAGTACCGTAGAAATTCTGACCGAGATGATTATCCCCACGGACGATAAGCCGGGTGCGCGGGAAGCGCGGGTGGCGGACTATATCGATTTCATCGTGTCTTCTGCAGCCGAATTCAGACCTGGGCTGCAACAGGAATGGATGGCGGGACTTCGCTTGCTCGAAGGCGCGAGCCGCTCGAAGTATGCCAACTCTTTCGATGGGCTGTCGGCTGAGCAGCGCGAAGCTCTTCTCACTGAAATGAGCTTGCCGGAGCGCGATCCGCAAGTGAATCATCCCGGGTACGGCTTCTACCGGCTCGTCAAGGAGATGACGGTGGAGGGTTTTTATAGCTCTAAGATCGGCTTGATCGATGTTCTCGAGTATCAGGGCCTCACGTACTTAAGCTCGTTCCCTGGTTGCACTCATCCTGAACATCACTGAGACAGTGACGAGTGATGAGTGAAAGGTGACAAGCCAGTAGCCAGACGCGCCCCTAAGACTTCCGCACGCACGTGTTTCCGTTTGAAGGCATCCGAATAGAGAGGCGAGTAGTCTAGCACGCTTGAGTTGAAAGTATAGATGAGAGGTCATATGAGTTCACAACCGGTATACGATGTCATTGTAGCAGGGTCGGGGGCGGCAGGGGGTATCGCCGCTTATGTTCTAGCAACCAAGGGGCTGCGTGTGTTGTGCCTGGAAGCCGGGCGAATGATTGATCCAGCCAAGGATTTCCATACACACAAATTCCCCTTCGAGTGGCCTTACCGCGGCCAGGGCAAGCCGGGACAGTACGGCTCGCTGCCGGAAGGCATGGCGTGGAAAATCAAGGCCTGGACGGATCATCTCTATACCATCCCTGACGAAGATCCTTACGCGGTTGCCCCTGGCTCGAAGTTTACCTGGACGAGGCTTCGCGCGGTGGGCGGCCGGACGAACTTCTGGGGGCGGGGTTGTGACCGGTTTGGTCCTTTGGACTTCAAGCCTAAAAGTTTACAGGACGGCTGGGGGGACGACTGGCCGATCAGCTACGAGGATGTAGCGCCTTGCTACGAGAAAGTTGAGGGCCTCATTGGAGTGGCTGGTAGTGCAGAGGACGTCTTTAACTCGCCTAGCGGCCCACATCTTTTACCTCCCTTTAACCCGCGTTGTGGTGAGTTGCTGATCAAAAAAGGGGCGGAAAAGCTTGGCCTCAAGGTCCTGCCCATAACCCTGGCGGTGCTGAGCCAGCCTTATGACGGACGGCCTGAATGCCATTATTGTGGGGCCTGTAGCTGGGGTTGTGACGTTGGGGCCCGCTTCAGTTCCCTGGATGTTTTGGTTCCCAAGTTACAACCGCTCAGAAATTTCACGCTGCTCCCAAATGCCGTCGTCCATACGATCCTTATGGATCGCCATTCGGGAAAGGCGTGCGGTGTTTCTTATATTGATGCCGAGACCAATACGGAGCGCGAGGCTTACAGTAAGGCCGTGGTGCTCGGCGCTTCCATGATTGAGTCCATCCGCATTCTGTTCAACTCCAGGAATCGTGATTATCCGAACGGGCTTGCCAATTCCAGTGGCACACTGGGACGTTATGTGATGGACCATGTGTCCTTCAATATCATTGAAGGGTTCTTTCCACAGCTTGCAGGTCGCCCTACAACGAATGATGATGGCCCCGGTGCTTCCTGTCTATACATCCCGCGGTATAACTACGGCCACAAGGATAAGAAAAACTACCTTCGCGGCTGGCGTCTTGATTTTGAGAGTGGTTGCCGAATGGGCCCGGGCCCGGGAGCGGATCTGCCGGGTTTTGGCGCAGGCTACAAAAGGAAGATCAAGGAGCTTTATCCGGCGGCTTGTTCGATGCGTGGGTACGGCGAGGGGCTGGCCTTTGATTCGAATTACGTCGAAATCGATCCGGACGGCTTGCGCGACCGGTTTGGGATTCCCCAGGTGCGATTTCACACCAGCGCGGAATACCCGCACGCCTTTGCGATCCGGGACGAGATGTACGGGCAGATGGAGGAGATTTTGAAGGCCTCTGGAGCGGAGATCCTGCCGTATAAGAAAGTAGCGCCCTACCCTCTGGGAGCGGTGACCCATGAAGCTGGAGGCTGCCGGATGGGAGATGACCCACGCACCTCGGTGCTCGATGGATGGAACCGCTGCCATGACGTTAAGAATATCGTGGTCGTCGATGCTTCCTGCTTTGTAAGCCATCCGGAAAAGCAGATTACGCACACGATCATGGCACTGTCTTATCGGGCTTGTGATCATCTGGCGGAGGAATTCCGTCTGGGCAATGTGTAGCGCAAGGCAGGCCACTTAATACGATGATGGCGCGGTTGGGGCGTCGGGAAAACTGATGGAGAGCGCTGCAGCTCATAGGGGCAAATGACGCGACCGGGGATCAGCCCAGCAGCCGCTTGCTCGGCCCATTGTGTCGATATGATTCCAGGGGAGTTCGTTCATGCAAAGTGTGGATGCGGTGGTAATCGGCGCCGGTATCAATGGCGCGAGCACTGCCTATAACCTCGCGAAGCGGGGCTACAAAAATGTGGCTCTCGTGGAACGTTTCACGATCGCCTCGGGAGGAACGGGAAAGTCGGCTGCGATAGTGCGGCAGCATTATTCAAATGAAGTGCTCGTCAAAATGGTGAAGCGTTCCCGAGACGTATTTGAGTTCTTCGCTGACGAAGTCGGCGGCTCTGCGGGGTACGCGAAGACGGGCTGGTTCTTTTTTGTCCCGGAGGAGGCGGTCGAATCATTCAAGAAGAACATCCAGATGCAACAGCGGCTCGGGGTCAAAACGAGCATCATTTCAAAAGCTGAGGCTCGGAGTATTGCGCCACAAATCGATCCTGAGGATGCGGATGGGATTGCGTACGAGCCGGATTCCGGCTATGCCGATCCCTATGACAGCACCATGTCTTACGTTCAGGCGGCGCGGTCACTGGGAGTAAAATTGTTTCAGAGTTCGCCGGTACGGGGCATCTGCGTTCGGCAGGGAAGGGTTGAAGGCGTCGTCAGTGACAAAGCCGAGTTTTCTACGCCCGTCGTCGTGAACGCTTCCGGACCGTGGGCCAATGTCATTGGCAAAATGGTAGGTATCACCTACCCGATACGGGTCACGCGCGAACAGGAAGTGCTGCTACGGCCCGAGACGCCGGAGCAATGTCCGATGGTATCGGTATCCGACATGTGTAACGCAATCTACTTCCATCCTTTTGGAAGGGACCTTCTGATTGGGCGAGGATTCCCGAAGGAATATGAGGAAGTGGATCCCGATAACTACCGAGAGAGCGGCGACCCGGAGTTCGTCGAAGA
>JASHTZ010000393.1 GCA_030040295.1 Terriglobia bacterium
CCCCTTCACCATGGCCTTGATATCAACGGGAATTTCCTCGCGTTTCTCGTCGGGTGTCCCCGGTTCATGCCGCAAAATCGTAATGTGCTTCCTTTTCGCGATGTTGTTCACATCGCCGGCCAGGGCCAACGCCTTAAGCACCGTCACATGTTGCCGAGCTTCGTCCAGGACGTACCCACCCGGGCGGTTGACGGCCCCCAGGACGTAGAAAAGCTGGGCGCGCGGGACAGTAACTCGATCGCCAGGATAAAGAAGAATGTTGCTTGTGTCGTCGCCCATTTCCACGAGTTTTCGGATGTTCAGGGTGAAGCTTTGACCTCTCATTTTGTCGTTGGGGACATTGGCTTGGACCTCTTCAGCCAAGTCGGCGCGGGCGCCGGTATCCCCACGCATGATAACTGCATCGTTCCCCGCGTTGTCAGTGAGACCTCCAGCCTTGATAAGGATTTCCAGCAGTCTTGTAGGGCCAAAAACCGGGTACACCTGTGGATTTCTAACCTCCCCCGATACCAGGACCGAATGCAGCCGGGTCTCGAGAACCGAAACCGTGACTTGCGCATTGGTGAGCATGCCCGAATCGTGAAACTTGCCGGCAATGAAATGAGAAAGTTGATTGAGCGTCAGGCCCGCGGCTTGAATCGGCTGGGACAGCAGCGGCAAGGCCAGCATGCCATCCGAGCTTACCCGGTAAGCGCGGCTGACCTCCGGCACGTCCATAATGTAAACGTCCAATAGGTCGTCCGGGCTCACCACATAATCGCCGCTTGAAGATCCCAGGGGACTGGTGATGGGAACGGGGACGGTAGTTCCCTTTGAATCCGCTGCCGCAGGAGAAACTGAAGATGGGGGGGATTGTTGCGCGAAAACTGGATTGAGAGTAGCCAGCACGAAAACCGTCACACCCAACGCTATAGCCCCAATCACCTTGCATCCTTCATCGCTAAACCAAAACCGCAACACTGGCCGCACCTCACTCACTCCTGAACCGCGCTTTTCCTCACTGGCCAGGGCCACGATTACCTGAACTCCCTGCGAGGCAGAACCCTTCGTCCACACGCCGCCAACAGCCCAGAGTAATCATCCTCCGGCAAAGCCGGAGGCTTTCCGGTGGCTGGCCCCTCAAAGGGGCCTGATCGCCACCGCCAAGAAACCCCTCACCCCAACTCCCCTCCCCCTCTTCCCTCTCCCCGGGGAGAGGGAAGAGGGGGAGGGGAGTTGGGGTGAGGGGTCCATTCGAAACGACAAATCCCCACGACTTGCCGACTCCCGGAACTGTAAACTCAGGCTGCCACCCCGGCACAGCCGGGGGATCTCCCAACAGATTAGTACGGTCGATACCCGACGGGATACAGTACAATGGTACCGCTTGAGATTATCTAAGGTCAGCCGCTGCTCTTTGCAGTAGCTAGGACTTAAGATGGCGCCCTGTATTCCATGGCGCAGGTTCTCACAACCGCTAACCGCGCCCAATACGGACTTCCTGGCAACGGAGCTGGCGTAGCTTTGGGATTCCCGGCAAGTTACTCAATCAAAATTCGTCGGACCTGAGTATAAGCGCGGCACTCGGGAGTGTCAAGCGCCAGGCGCTTGTTGCGGTCTTCTGAACCCGAGGCTCCACTACACATCTAGCCTGACTTCGCCTCCCCAAAATGTACCGGGTCGGGTCTTTGCCGCCTCGGGCCTTGACAATTTCTTCCTCCACCGACTAGCATGAGGGAATCTATCATGAGTGAAAATTCTACTTCGCCGTCCACTACCCAGGACAATGCCCCCGTCACGGTGCTAGGCCTGGGACACATCGGGCTGCCCACGGCGCTCGGTTTAGCGGAGCTGGGGCGGCAGGTGATTGGCGCCGATGACGACGCCCGGAAGGTGGGGCTGATTCGGAACGGAGACCCAACCTTTTACGAACCCGGCGTAGCCGAGCTGCTGGCGAAGCACCTTAAGAGCGGCAAGTTTCAACCCGTGGATGATGTAGCCGCGGCGGTCCGAGCTGGATCCATCATCTTCATCTGCGTGGGGACGCCGCAAAAGACCAATGGGCAAGCCGACCTCGGACAGGTGGAGGCTGTGGCGCAGGTGGTGGCCCGCAATCTGAATGGGTATAAACTTCTGGTCGAAAAGAGCACGGTCCCGGCCATCACCGCCCAATGGCTGAAGCGCACAATTGTACGCTACAACTCCGGCAAGGCTTCCCCAGCGCCTGGGTCGGCCCTGGCTGCCCCCCCTCTCGCCTTTGATGTCGCCTCGAATCCGGAATTCCTCCGAGAAGGCAAGGCACTGGAGGATTTTTTCCATCCCAACCGCATCGTTTGCGGCGTGGAGTCGGAGCGCGCCCGCGACCTTCTCGTGAATCTGTATTCCCCACTGAAGTGCCCTCTCGTCTTGACCAACACCAGCACTGCCGAGTTGATCAAACATGCTGCCAACGCTTTCCTTTCCATGAAGATTTCGTTCATTAACATGGTCTCGGACCTGTGCGAAAAGGTGGGCGCTGACGTCGGCGCCGTGGCCCGGGGCATTGGGTTGGATAACCGCATCGGGCCGCAGTTTCTTGACGCCGGAATCGGTTACGGAGGCTACTGCTTCCCCAAAGACCTGCGCGCGTTCATTCACCTGGCGGAAGAGCACGGGGTGGATTTCTCGCTGCTTCAGGAAGTTGAACACATCAACCAAAGCCGCGTCGACATGTTTGTCGGCAAGGTGCGGCACGCCATCTGGAATCTGCGCGGGAAAAAACTGGGTATTTTAGGGCTGGCTTTTAAGGCCGGAACTGACGACATCCGTGAAGCCGTAAGCCTGAAGATCATTGAAACTTTGCGCGATGAAGGAAGTATCTTGCGATTGTACGACCCGCAAGCCATGCCCAACACCCAGCGAATGGTTCCGGCTTCCCCACAAGTCAGCTATTGCACGTCCGTTGACGAAGTCGCGCAGGGGGCGCACGCCTTGCTGCTGTTGACGGAATGGGAAGAGTTCCGCCAACTGGACCTGGCTCGACTGCGCGAGGTGATGGAAGTGCCGGTTTTGGTGGACGGCAGAAATCTTTATGATCCTGAGGCTGTTCATCGGGCGGGCTTCGAATATTTTTCCATCGGGCGAGCGGACCCGGTACCCGCGGGCATGCACACCAGCCCGGGAGTCGCTCTGAAATAATTTCGACGACTCCGAATCGAGGGGCAAGGCAGGCGTGATGGCGAATTCCGTTTCCGGCGAAAAACTCCGGCCTCTGACTTTGATTACCGGGGGTGCGGGATTCCTGGGTTCGCATCTCTGCGACCGACTTTTGGCAGAGGGGCACGAGGTCATCTGCCTGGACAAACTCATCACCGGACGGATGGAGAACATCCGGCACTTGCTCGGGCAGCAGCAATTCCACTTTCTAAACCATGATGTGACCCTTCCTATCGACCTGCCGGCCCTGTTCGTCCGGGCTTCCATGCCTCCGCCCGATCGGCCAGTGCGCTACCTGCTTCACTTCGCCTCGCCCGCTAGCCCTAAAGACTACGCTCGACACCCAATCCACACTTTGAAGGTTGGGGCGATGGGCACTTACCATGCCTTGGGGCTGGCCAAAGCCCAGGGAAGCGTCTTCCTGCTCGCCTCCACCTCCGAAATCTACGGCGACCCGGAGGTAAGCCCGCAGACCGAGAAGTACTGGGGCAACGTCAATCCCATCGGCCCGCGCAGCGTCTACGACGAGGCCAAGCGATTTGCCGAGGCAATCACCATGGCCTACCATCGCGAACATCAGGTAAAGACGCGCATCGTGCGAATCTTCAACACTTACGGGGAGCGCATGCGCCTGGACGACGGGCGCGCCCTGCCCAACTTTATGGTCCAGGCGCTTCAGGGAAAGCCGCTAACCGTATACGGCCAGGGCGCCCAGACCCGCAGCTTGTGCTACGTCAGCGACCTGGTGGAAGGCCTCTATCGTCTGTTGCTCTCCAACGAGGTCGGCCCCGTCAATCTCGGCAATCCCGAGGAAATTTCCATTCTGCAACTAGCCCAGGCCATCATCCGGGCCACCGGCAGCAAGAGCATGATCACCTATGAACCCCTTCCCGAGGATGACCCGCAGCGCCGCCAGCCGGACATCACCGCCGCTCGCCAGAAACTCGGCTGGGAACCACGCGTGAGCCTCGAAAAGGGCCTGGCCAGAACGGTTCCGTATTTCCAATCGTCGCTACAAAACCTGCCGCGGCCAACCGATTCCGCCGCCGTTCCGCCCGCGAACTAACCGCGCGCCTCCTTCACCTGTGCGGGTGTTTTCTCGTGGTCAAACCGCATCGTTTCTACCCCATCCGCAACGCGCACCGGGAGCGAAATCATCCTGTATCGCTGGTTCCGCGATATATTCTGCGCCCTCCTGTCATCAGGCTAGGACCGGCGCGGCCAGGGCTGCCTTTTTGAAGCGCGCTTCCAATCCAATGGATTCAATGGTGATTTGGCATTTCCCAAAGCGGCTCTGCCCGGCCATGTGGATCAACTCACCCTGTGTGTAAGCACGCTTGATTAACATTGTGCGGAAGGCCCAGCGGGTCAGCCAGGCGTCGATGAGGCTTCGCCCGCTCTTTTTGACGTAGGCATCGATCTCCTCGAGCGGAACGTCCTTTCGCAGGTCGGAGATCAAGGCCACTCCTCCGGGCCGCAGAACGCGCTGCATCTCGTCAAGGGCTTTTACCGGCTCAGAGAAATTCTTGAAGGCGGCCGAACAATAGACGAAATCGAACGAATCATCCGCGAAGGGCATGGCGGAGGCATTTCCCTGCCGAAAATCGACCTTCACGCCGGCTTGGCGGGCGGTCTCGGACGCGATCTCCACCAGGGTGCGGCTCACGTCAAGACCCGTGATCTTGAAATCGCCCAGGCGAGCGAGCTCAACCGCAAAGAATCCCGGGCCGGGCGCGACTTCCAGCACGTCGGCGCCGGCGGGCAATTGCCCGGCGACAACATGTGCCTGGCGGCTAAAATCCTCCATGTCTTTCGAGCGGGTGCGCGCGTACCAGCGGGCCGTCCATCCTTCCATGCCTCTTCCCTTCCAGGGTTTGGGGCTTGTCGATTGCATGATTTGCTCCTCCGGAAAATTTGCGCTAACATCTCAATTGCGCAGCATCTTACAGGTGCAGCTAATTATCTTAACAATGCAGATATATAATGTCAACCCGAAAACCTGAAAAAATCAAACGGCGCGATCTCCTCGACCGTCTTTGGGATCTGGGCCGCATCATGAGCACGCAGACGGTCTTTCTCCATCAGGCCATTGCCCAGAGCGTGGGACTGAACGCTACAGACACCAAGTGCGTTGATTTGATTCTGCGCGGGCCGGGCGATGCCGTGACGGCCGGCTGGCTTTCCAACATGACGGGCCTCACCACTGGAGCCGTCACCCATATTTTGGACCGCCTAGAGAAACGCGGAATCGTGGAGCGCGTGCGCGACCCGAGCGATCGGCGAAAGGTTTTCGTCCACGTGCGGCAGGAGAGCCTTGCACCCCTCACTCCCCGGTACGAGGCCATCGGCAAGGCTTATCTGCGTCTCGTCGAGCAGTATTCCGACAAAGAACTGCGACTCATCTGCGAGTATTTGGAGAAGGTCTCCGCCTTGTCGGAGCAGGAGCTCGCCAAGGTCATTAGCGCCCGAAGCAAGTATGAATAAAAGGTACGAAATCGGCTGACGCGGCAACGAGTGTTGGTATCTCCCCGCAGAGCCGTACAAGTGTTAACCCTAGTGGTCGGGCGATCTTGGATCCGGGTGTTGGCGCTTTAAGGCAGGCCCGGAGGGCCGTTGGACAACAACCCACGGCGTCGGCCGTGGAAAAGAGGGCGTGGTTCTTGTCCGGCAGCCGGGGACCTTCCAACGAAGTAATGATCCTCCGGCAGAGCCGGAGGCTTTCCGGTGGCTGGCCCCTCAAAGAGGCCTGATCGCCACCGCCAAGAAACCCCTCACCGATCTCCCCTTCTCCCCTCTTCCCTCTCCCCAAGGGAGAGGGAAGAGGGGGAGGGGAGTTGGGGTGAGGGGTCCGTTCGATACGACTAAACCCACTACTTGCTGACTCCCGGAACTGTCAAACTCCGGCTGCCGCCCCGGCAAAGCCGGGGGATCTCCCAGCAGATTAGCCCGCCAGGGGGAATGCAACCGCCTCAGCTTTACGTTTTCACCTGGGAGTCTTAGCAGCATTTGTCGCCGGGGGATTGCCGATCGCATACACGCGGACATAATCTATCAGGGTCTGGGAGGGAAAGGGCGCGGAGCTGTTGGGAGAGCCCGGCCAACTCCCGCCCACGGCAAGATTGATTATGAAAAACTGCGCATTGCCCGAGTCGAACGGCCACACGGAGCCGGGCAACGAGGAGAGGCGGGCGGGAGTGTAGGTAACGTAGATGTTCGCGGGATCATCGATGTAATACTGGACTGAGCCCGGTTGCCAAATCACCCCGTAGGTGTGCCAGTCGGCGGCTGTCCCGCCGCTGGGAAAGTTGTACTTGGTCCCGAGATTGCCGCCGGTGAATCCCGTGCCGTGAATGGAGCCCATGTTCCAATCGGGGGTCCCCGCGGCGTCCACGCGTTCCTGAATGTCCAGTTCTCCGCAAGCCGGCCACTGGTCGGTCACAATATTATTGCCCAGCATCCAGAAAGCCGGCCAAAAGCCTTGTGCCTCCGGCACCATGATGCGCGCCTCGACGCGGCCGTAGAGAACGCTGAAGAGCCCTTCCGACTTCATCCGGGCGGAAGTGTAAACGCCTGAAGACGGTTGCTCCGCCACGATGTGCAGGTAGCCGTCCGTACCCACGAAGGCATTCGGATTGGCGGCATTGCAGGGGCTCACGGAGGAGTTCCAGGCGCAGTAATCCTCAAGTTCCGAATTGCCCCAGCCGCTGGCTCCCGTGTCGTAGGTCCACACAACAGGGTTGGGCTGGGCGTTGGCGCCGGTAGTGTTCGTAAACTCGTCGGACCAAACCAAGGCGCCGGCCGCCGGAGTGGACGAGGGCTTCCAAGTGGCCACACTGCTATTCGCTAAGCCGGGAGCAACGGCAATGGCATTGATCGTCAGGTCGGAGGAAATGAGTATCGGCGCATGATAAACGGGTGAAGAAGTTGTGGGCGCTGACCCGTCGATGGTGTAATGCACCACCGCCCCCGTGGTGGATGAGAATATGGCAAGGATGACGGCCGCATTTTGCGCCGCGTTAATCGAGAAGGCGGGCGGCGCCGCCTGGTTCGAGGCGGGCGGCGAAGAACCCATTTCCCCACAGGATGCTGTGACCACGCCGAGGCCGAGTCCGCCTGCCAGGAATACGATCAACGATTTCCGTCGAGCGAATCTGCTTCGTTGCTGTTCCCACATAGCGTGTCGCTCTCTCGGCGATTTCCTGGACCGTCAATACGCGGCTGCGTCTCCGCAACCCAATGGCGGGTCGCATCCCATAGAATCTGCCCAATTATACTCGCGAGATGGAGAATGTGCACGGAACCTTCCGCAGTGCCCTTGCGGGTGGCGCTGAAATGACGTTCAGCCATGCGCGGCCGGCTTGGGTAGGTGAACCTGCGCACCGTGGCGCAGGTACCGCCAGCGTTCAGCACGAACCCGCAGGTATTCCACCGCCTCGCCGTACAGGCACCTGCGTTCATGGGAATCCCACAGCGCCTTCTTGACAATGCGCCACACTCGGCAGGACGGGTCTGTGCATCGGGCCTACAAAAGCAACCTTGGGGCTGGGCTTGGCCTCTTTCATCCGCCGCACCAAGCGCACGTCACTGGCAAAGCCGCCTGAAGATGTGAACAGAACCAGGAAATCGCGACGATTGCGGTAGTCATAACTGCCTCCGGCCAAGGGAAATCAGCTCCATGGTGTTATGCATGTTGGATATAGGCTATATGGCTAGCTATCACGTGCAGAGGCCGGCACTGCTTGAGATCTCTTTCGATTTGCGCCATTGTGGTGTCATCCAGCTTGTAGAACAACGCTGCGGCCGCCGATAAGAAGCCCACCACAGCGGGATAAAGGCTCATCATGTAATGAATTCCGGATTGTACGTGCAAAGCCTGCGTCACGTTGGCCTTGAACCCGATGTAACCAATCAGCCAAAGAAAGAGTGAACTCGCCGCCGCCCACCCCAACTTCTGTGAGAACGACGCGGTCGAAAACACCAACCCCGTGGCGCGGCGTCCCGTCTTCCACTCGGAATAATCCGCCGTATCCGCGTAGAAAGCCCACAGCAAGGGCGAGGTGGGAGCGAAGAGTGTACAGATCGCGATGTGGGCAACAAAAATGAGGGGAATATTATTGAGTGGAACGAAATAGAAGAGGACGGTGAGTGTGCTGGCGATGGTCATCAAAATGACATAGGCGCGCCGCTTGCCGCCGAGGAGCGTGGAAAGGGGACGGGCCATCGCTGCGCCCACAATGACGCCCACCGTTCCCATGACCATGAACCACGAGGCAAGTGCCTCAGGCCCAATGTCCTCTCTAAAATGGCGCCCAAGAAACTCCAACTCAAAGTGGTAAAGATGCCCGGGTTGCACCACACAATATTTGAAGTAATAAAGAATGGCCCCCATGCGCAAGGCGATGTAAAAGACCGCAAAGATTCCGATGACGTTCACCATGATCCAGGGAAAATTCTTGAGCAGATCTCGCAAATCGTCCTTCAGCGCGTCGCCCGGCCGCCGGGTGGACTGCACGCGTTCGTGTGTGGTGAAGAAAGTGGTCAGAAAAAGGCTGATCGCCAAGAGGCCATATACGACCATCGCCATCTGAAAGCCGCGCTGGTCATTTCCGCGGCCAAATCCTTTCACCATGGGAATCGTAAGCCCCTGCACCATGAAGAGTCCGCCGTAGGCGAGAACGAAGCGATAGCTTGAAACGCTGGTGCGCACCAGCGAGTTAGGCGAAATCACTCCCATCAGCGCGCTGTAAGGAATATTGATAAAAGTGTATGCCAGCAGGATGAGGCAGTAGGTTGCATAGGCGTAGAGAAGCTTCCCCTGCGGCCCCAGGCTGGGAGTGGTAAACATCGCCACCCCCAACAAGGCGATGGGCAGACATCCCCACAACAAGTAAGGGCGATAATGTCCCCAGCGCGTCTCGGTTCGATCCGCGATCACTCCCATCAGCGGGGTGAAACACGAGTCGGGAATGCGTACAGCCAGGAACATTGTTCCGGCGGCTCCGGCCGTGAGGCCAAAAACGTCGGTATAAAAATAGGCAAGAAAGTTGAGAAAGGTTTGCCAGTAAAAATTCGAAGCCGTGTCCCCGAGCCCATAGCCAACTTTTTCAACAAAGGAGAGCTTGCTGCTCACGGTTTCTATTCCTTCAGGTAGTCGGCTGCTCGCCGGGGCGCTCAAATCATTTCCCATTTCCACCGGCAATGCGTTGGGTCGGGGGCTGCGCTGGGGTGACTGGACCGGTTTAAAACGGGTGATCGGCACTACGTCCCCTTTGATTGTTAAGAATACTTTTTCTAGCGGGCTAACGGCGCTTGGAGCGAGTGATGCGGATCGGCGCAGTGGTTTTGCGGACCACCAACTGCGGCGTCAGAATCAAACGATGATGCTTTGTGCCGTTGGCGATGGCGTTGATCACCTCGCGGGCAGCCGTCTCTCCAATCTGACGCATGGGTTGTTGCACGGTGGTCAAAGCAGGAAAAACGATGCGGGCTGCGGCAACGTCATCAAATCCGATGACTGAAACGTCCTGGGGTATGCGCAACCCGTGATCGCGGAAACAGTTCATCGCGCCGATTGCCGAATTATCGTTAAACGCCATCAAGGCACTGAACTCCCTTCGGAACGGTAAGAGCTGCTGCCCGCACTGCGCTCCCTCTTCAATGGCAAAGATCTGCTGCGCGCCGAGCCGTTCCAGTTGCACCACCAGCTTCGGGTCGACCTTGATGGAAAGGTTTCGTGCCTCGTTGAGGACCGCGTCCCAGCGGTCTTCGGTATCCGCGCTGTCCTTGTGGCCTTTGATAAACGCGATTCTTCGATGACCCAGAGAGACGAGATGCTCGAGGGCAAGCCTCACGCCCGCATGGTTGTCAATTCCGATCGAAACGCCTCGCTGGAGTTGCCGGCCGTCGCCGATCACGGCGAGTGGAAGCTCCACCTCCGAAGTGAGGGGAGTGTTGATGAGAATCACCCCGTCCACGCCCCGCTCCGAAAACATCTGTAGGGTTTGCTCGATTCGATTTTTCGACCACTCATGGGTGGCTAGGAAATAGCGATAGTGGCTCTGTAGGAGGTGTGCCTCAATTCCCCCCAGAACATTGGCGATATAACCTTCCGCCAAATCGGGGGAAAGCACTCCGATGAGGTAACTGCGCCGATGGTTCAGATAGCGGGCACATTAGTTACGGCGTAAGGCGCATCACAGACGCGAGTCACGTCCTGCACGGATACGCCCAAAATTCGCCATGCCGTGCGTTGGTGTTAGAGATGGCATGGGCACTGGTTTGCGATTCCTGGATCCTGCACGGTAAGATTGCAAAAGGGTTCCCGTTATGGGAACATGGGGTCGGGAGAGACGTGCACGTTATCAGCTATAAGGCGATTCGTGAATTCAAGGCGGGACGTCCCGACGCGGGCCCAGCGATCGATAGTTGGTACCGCGTTTCTTCTGCCTGCAAATGGACGAGCTTCGCTGAGGTCAAGCAGATCTTGGGAAGTGCCGATTGGGTGAAACCCTACGTGGTGTTCAACATCGCCGGAAACAAGTACCGACTGATTGCCGAGGTCAATTTCCGAAGCCAAACGTTCTTCATTCGGCACATCTCAAACACCAGGAATATTCCGAAGGGAAGTGGAAAAAGTCATGAGCACTCAAACTCTGAATCCCGTCGCCTACGGCGAACTTTTGGCCAGGGTACAGCCTCATCCGATCAAAGATGACCGCGAATACGACCGCCTTGTCACGGAGGTCGGGCGACTTGTGGAGCGTGGAGAACGCAATCTGTCAATGGAGGAAACTTCGCTGCTCGAAATGTTGTCGATCCTGATTGAAGACTACGACCGGAAGCACTACCCGCTGCCACCTTCCCAGCCCCACAAGTTGCTGGCGTTTCTGCTTGAACAAAGAGGGCTTGAACCGCACGACCTCTGGTCGGTATTAGGCTCGAAGAGCCGCGTCTCAGAGATCCTGAACGGCAAGCGCGCCATAAGTAAATCACACGCGAAGAAACTCGCAGCATTCTTCCGTGTCCCCGTTGACCTCATGCTTTAGCCACACCTCCCACAAAGCTATGCCATGATTTGGAACGGCGGCGTGAGGGCAATTGGCGAAGCGGTCTGACGCACCGGTTGTAATGATGACACCCCCATGAGGTACATCTGGAGCGTCCACCACGCTTACACGCACGGAAGCGCGTTGGGGCCGTCAGGAAAAGTGGTATTCGAACTGACGGCCCACTATGAGCGCATTTGGGATCAGACGAGTGCTGCGCGCGTCAAATCGCTTTGCCGCGAGTTCGCGCAATCGGGCCGCCCGCATCAGGAAGTACTATCGCAGGGAGGCCGCGGCAATCCACCCGCCCGTGGACGTTCAGGGAGCGCCGCCGTGCGAAAAGATCGATGATCATTATCTTGTGACGATGCAAGCCTATCGCGAGTCACCGGCCCTCGGGCTATTGCCAAAACACGCGACAGGTAACCACAATACTCGTCCGCTATAAAGAGCATCGCCAAATTTTGGCGAACCACGCCAATCTCAAAACAGGATTTATCCCATCTAATCATTATGATTGACACCTCCTGTGCCCATTCGTAGCATTAATTTCAAACTGATTCAACGTGAGGGCATAAGTTAAGAATGAAGGTCATCGACATTAAAGCGCACGTAGTGAGGCTGAACGTCTGTAACACGGTGATCGTCCAAGTGCAGACGGATGAGGGTATCACCGGTGTTGCCGAAGCTCTAATGAAGCGAAAGTCACAGACTATCGTGCAATCGATCCTGGAGCTGAAGCGGTACTTGGTGGGAAAAGATCCCACGGAGATTGAGACCCATTGGGAAAGAATGTATCGCGATTCATTCT
>JASHTZ010000394.1 GCA_030040295.1 Terriglobia bacterium
CACCGCCGGCCGTTGGTGATCGATCCGGTCCTCACCTATGCGACTTACTTCGGCGGCACCAGTGCCAACCTGGGCTCTGCGATTGCCGTGGATTCCTCGGGGAACGCTTACATGGTGGGGTCAACTTTTTCGATCGACTTTCCCACACAAAATCCACTTCAAAGTTCAAACAACAGTACTTCCAACCTGCGCAATGCTTTTGTAATGGAGCTCAATCCCACGACCGGCACATTGGTTTACTCCACATATTGGGGCGGCAGTAATGATGATGAGGCCTACGGTGTGACGGTCGATTCCCACGGCGCAGCGTACGTTGTGGGCACGACTTCGTCATCCGACTTTCCCACCACCAGCGGCGTCTTCCAGACCACGCAGCCGGGTTCAATCAACGCGTTCGTAACCAAGTTCGGTCCGAACGGACTCTCCCTGGCGTGGTCGACGTATGTGGGTGGAAATTACGAGGACTATGGCCAAGCCATTGCCATCGACTCCGCCCTCAACACTTACATCACGGGGTATACTTCGTCGCCAAACTTTCCTACGCTCAACGCTTATCAATCAACCCAACCGGGTTCTACCAACGCATTCGTGACCGAACTGAACAGTTCGGGCGGCTTGGCTTACTCCACTTATTTGGGCGGAAACTACGAGGACTACGGTGAAGGCATTGCGGTCGATTCCTCCGGCAACGTCTACATTACCGGCAACACCTCGTCGTACAACTTTCCGACGGTGAATGCCTTTCAACCTTCAGAGCCGGGGTCGATCAACGCCTTCGTTTCAAAATTGAATCCTGCCAGCAACACCTTGGTGTACTCAACGTACCTGGGGAGTCCCGAATTTGATTACGGCAACGGCATTGCTGTGAATTCCGCGGGAAACGCCTTTGTCGTCGGCGCCACGGATTCGTATTACTTTCCCATTGCGGGTAATGCGGTTCAGAACTACTACGGTGGAGGCGTTGCGGATGCTTTTGTTACGGAATTAAACACCGCAGGAAATGCCTTAGTGTATTCCACCTATCTGGGCGGCAGCGCCCAGGACGAAGGGACGGCCATTGCTCTGGACCCCTACGGCGATGCCTTCGTCACCGGCTGGACGTACTCAACGCAGTACTTTCCTGTCGTTAATGCCTTCCAATCATCCCATGGAAATGACAATGGCGAGTCCGACGCCTTTGTGGCCATGCTGAACGGCGCGGGGAGCGCTTTGACTTACTCCAGCTACCTGGGTGGTAACAACTACGACTGGGGCTATGGCATCGCCGTGGATTCAAACGGTAACGCCGACATTGCCGGACAAACTTCCTCCAGCGACTTTCCCGTCTCCGGCAACGCCTATCAGGGGACGGACTCCCCGGAGACGCAGGAGGCTTTTTTGGTGCAAGTTCAGGCCGTGGCATTGTCGCCTAGCATCAATCTTTCCCCCAACCCCCTGAACTTCGGAAATCAACCGCAGGGAACCGTCAGCCCCATCCAAAGTGTAACGGTTTCCAACACCGGCACAGGGTCGCTGAATTTGACGAGCATTATTCTGAGCGGAGCTTATGCGCTGGCAATGACCTCCACCTCCTGCCCCTACACGGGAGGAACCGTGGTGTCCGGAGGTACATGCACTATCGACGTCACCTTCGATCCCACTTCCACGGGCACGCTGAACGGCACCGTGACGGTCACGGATAATGCCGGCGGAAGCCCTCAGACGGTTGCCCTCACTGGAACGGGCACACCCGACGTTCCCATCGTGGGAGTTTCCGCCACCAATCTGTCATTCGGCAATCAATTCCTTAACACCACCAGCGGGCCGCAGACCATCACCATCAGCAACAACGGCACGGCATCGCTCAGTCTTTCGGCCGTGGCAATCACCCCCGGCTTCGGCTTCGCGAATAGTTGTGGCGGCAACACAATTGCAATCGGCGGCACGTGTGTCATCACCGTGACTTTCACCCCTACGACCGTGGGCGCGGTCAGCGGTTCAATCACCTTTACTGATAACACGAACGGAACTTCCGGCAGCACACAAACAGTCACCTTGACGGGAACGGGCACGGCTCCTATTGCCGGATTGTCGCCCACAAGCTTGACGTTTGGGAATCAAGTCGTGGGAACGGCAAGCGCTTCACAGCAGATCACACTGAGCAATACCGGCAGCGACGTGCTGACCATCGCCGGCATCACGGCCAGCGGTGACTACAGCCAAACCAACACCTGCGGAACAAGCATCGGCAACCCCGGTTCCTGCACGATCACAGTAAACTTCACTCCCACGACAACCGGCACACGGAATGGCTCAATCACGGTCACCGACAACAGCAACGGAGTTACAGGCAGCACGCAAACAGTAGGTTTGACCGGCACAGGCACCGCACCGCTGGCTGTTCTGTCCCCGACCACCCTGTCTTTTGGAAATCAAACGGAGGGAATCACCAGCGCCACGCAGACCGTTACGCTGAGCAACACGGGCAGTGCGAATCTCTCCATCACCAGCATCGCGGTGAGTGCCAACTTCGGCGTGACGAACAATTGCGGCAGCACCCTCGCTGCGCTTGGCTCCTGCACCATTTACCTGACCTTCACTCCCTCCACCACCGGCGCGCTGAGCGGGACACTGACCGTCACCGACAATAGCAATGAGGTGGCGGGTAGCACACAAACGGTGAGCCTGAGCGGCACGGGAACGCTCCCGGTTGCCGCGGTTTCGCCAGCGAGTTTAACCTTCGCGAGTCAGGGCCAGGGAACCACCAGCGCGGCGCAGGCCGTAACGCTCAACAATACCGGCAGCGCGCCGTTGGCGATTTCCAACATCACCATCTCCACGAATTTTGGGGAAACCAATACCTGCGGCGCCAGCGTTGCGGCGGACGGCTCCTGCACCATCAACGTGACCTTTGCGCCCACCGCCAACGGAGCGCTTAGCGGATCATTGACCATCACCGACAACAGCAACGGCGTGGCGGGCAGCACCCAGACCGTCAGTTTAAGCGGCACTGGAGTGGGAGTGCCGATTGCGAGCCTGAACCCCTCGGCATCGCTGAGCCTTGGCGCGACGCCCATCACTTCCACCAGCGCGTCCCAGCCGGTCACACTCAGCAATACGGGCACCGCCGCTCTCACCATCGCGAGCATCGCGGTCAGTTCCGGGTACGCACAAAACGATACCTGCGGCACAAGCGTGAACGCCGGAAGTTCCTGCACGATCAATATCACCTTCACTCCATCCGCCCCGGGCCCTCTGAGCGGTACCCTGACTGTGACCGACAACAGCAATGGCGTGGCGGGCAGCGCGCAGACCCTGAATCTGAGCGGAATGGGAGCGGATTTCTCGGTGGCTTCGTCGAACGGATCCCAGACTGTAGCGCCGGGCGCGCAGGCGGTTTATACCATCAACGTGGGTTCGGTGGGCGGCACATTCTCAAATGCCGTGGCGCTGACTTGCGCGAATTCCCCGGCGACGACCACGTGCGCGTTTGCCACGGGTTCTGTCACTCCCGGGGCCAATGGCGCCAGCACGCAGATGACGATCACTACCACTGCGGGCTCAACGGCGCGAGTGTCGCCGCCCGTCGGCGCGCCACCACCGGTTATTCCCCGTGGACTGCTGATCCTTTCGGCTTCGATGTTGCTGGCGGGCATTTTGTGCGCAAGGCGCAGATCGCTTCGCCGGCTTGCGGCCGGGTGCCTGCTCTTCGCCGCGCTGCTGGCCATGAGCTTCATGGCGGCGTGTGGAGAAGGTGGATTCCCCACTCCCACGGTGGGCGGCACCTCGGCGGGAGTTTACACAATCACTGTTACGGGAACGTCCGGGACCATTCAGCATTCCGCCACAGTTACGCTGACGGTCAACTGATCCGGAGGAGAGAAACATGGGTACTGGCCTTTATCGAAAGCTGGGTGTGGCGTTCGTCCTGCTGCTGTTGTGTGCGGCGGGTGCGCGCGGGCAAATTGCCACCCCCATCGACGCTTTCGTGGGTTACAGCTATTTCCATACCAACGCACCCCCGGGGCAGTGTGGATGCTTCAGCATGAATGGCGGCACCGGTGAGTTCTCCACGCTGCTGGTGCACGGCATTAGCGGCCTTGTTGATTTCGGAGGGTATTACCAGGGCAACGTGGATAACACGGGGCGTACGCTTCGGGTGGAGACTTTCCTCTTCGGCCCGCGCTATTCCACCCACCACTGGAGGAAGGTCACGCTGTTCGGCGAATCCATGTTCGGCGGCTCGACAGGCAGCGGGACACTTTATGGTCCCAGCGCTACCACCTCAGGCACCGCCAGTGGTTTTTCCATGGCTGCCGGCGGAGGGGTGGATTTGAATGTGTCCCATCACATCTCCGTGAGAGTTTTACAGGCGGATTACGTGATGACGCGCATGCCGAATTTCTTGAACAACAATCAAAATAATTTGCGGCTCAACTTCGGCGTGGTCTTTCATTTCGGACAGGGCCGCTGAAACTTTCCACGCCGCTGTGGCATGGGCTTCCAGCCTATACGCATGGGAAGGATGCCCATGCCACGATTTGAATCACCACACGACCGCAGAGCATTGAGACTTGACGCGGCCAAGCGATTAAGCAAAGAATGAAGATGCTCCTCTATGGGGAAGCGCTGAAAGATGGATCGATCCCCTCGCAAACCCGCCACCTCACGCATCGGTTACACCTGAGCGTGACCCCCTCCGATCACGTGCCGATTGCCTGAAGTCCCACTTCACCGAATTTGAAGCTGGAGGAGACCATGAAGGCCCGGACATTGCTGACGCCTCTCTACTTTCCTGCCCTGATGGCGCTTGCAGTCGCGCCGTTGATGCCGGGGGAATTCTCTGCGCCCTCGCGGACGTTTCTCTTCACGTACCAGGTGACCCTCAAGAACCTTCCCGTCGGCGCGAAACGCGTGCGAGTGTGGATTCCCAGCGCCGCAACGGACGCGAATCAGACCGTGACCTTGAAGAAGGTCAGTGGACCGGTTCCGCTGCACGCCACGCGCGAGACTCCTTTCGACAATCACATCCTCTACGGAGAGATGTTGCATCCCACCGCAAGCCCTGCGGAGTTCACCCTGGAATATTTGGTGACGCGGAGGGAATACTCTAGGGGGGATTACGACCATCTCCTAAAGGAAAGTCAAGGGGCTGAATCCGCGCCCCCAAGTCTCGCGGCTTATCTTGCCCCGGACCGCCTGGTGCCCACAGACGGGCGCATCAAGACGCTGGCGGATGAAAATACGCGGGGCAAGCAGGGCACGGTGGAGAAGGTGCGAGCGCTCTACGATTTCGTGTTCAACACAGTGCGCTACGATAAGTCGGGCACAGGGTGGGGACGCGGCGATTCGCTTTGGGTTTGCGACTCAAAGCACGGCAACTGCACGGATTTCCATTCGTTGTTCATCTCCCTCGCGAGGGCGGAGGGAATTCCCGCGCGCTTTGAAATCGGCTTCCCGGTGCCCACGGGAACGGAAGGCACGATTCCCGGCTATCACTGCTGGGCGGAGTTTTATGCCAAAGGCGTGGGCTGGGTGCCGGTGGACATTTCCGAGGCGTGGAAGGATCCCAGGAAGCACAATTACTTCTTCGGAACGCTCGACGCCAACCGGGTGCAATTTACCGTAGGGCGCGACCTGACGCTCCAACCGAAGCAGGACGGCCCGCCCCTCAACTACTTCATCTATCCCTACGTGGAAGTAGACGGCAAGGAATTCGAAGGCGTAGAGAAGAAGTTCACGTATCGCGAAGTGCCCGCCGCCGGCAGGGGCCGCCTCGGCGCGGCGCGTTGAGTCTTCCTTCTTGACCCTGTTCCATCAGAGCTTCACGAACCCGTCCGTGCTCCACTCCTCTGAGCCCACGCCGTTGTGGACGAAGAACATGCCGTCCGGGTCGTACTTCTTCTTGATAACCGCAAGGCGCGCGTGATTCGGTCCCCAATAGGATTGCTGCCAGCCTTTCTCGAAATAATTGCTCTCGCTTACATACGCTGCAGGGATGGGTGCAACGGCGCGAAGCTCGTTCGTGGCGGCGTGGACGCGCGCCGCGGCCCTGCGGCCCTCAGCAACGTCGGGCTCATGGCCCGCGACTCCCGGGTAGGCAGGCCCCTGGCCGTCGCCGATGATGGCCAGGGCAAAGGCGTCAAGCACGGCGGGATTTGTGGCCGTGTCGCGCGAGCGCTCCAGCGCTTCCGGGGGAGCTCCGGCAAGGCCTTTGTTGAAGTGCAATTCAATTTCGGTGTGGCGCGAGCCTTCATACAGCGCTTCGGCCAGCTTCCCCTGAGAGTCACTCTCCAGCAGCGAGGCGGGCAGCCACTGGGATTCGTACGCCCAGATGAACCAGCTTACCTGACCGCCATCGCCCGTCCACCAGACGTTGTTGGGGGAGGCGCCGGGACGCGAATCGGATTTGAATACCTGCTGGTGATGCTCCTTCCGCCATTCCACATCCCACCACGCGCGCGCCGGCATGCTTCCAATCACCTGATCCCCTGCCAAGGTGTATTTCTGCGGCGAGTGGGCCACAAAATCCAAAAACGGCTGCCAGACCTTTCGCGTTTCTGCGGTGTCGAGCCCTTGGGCAACCATGCTGATTTCGAGCGTATTGTCCGCCCGGAAGTGCACCGATTCGCCCCAGTGGTCGTTAAAGAGGTTGTCGCGGTAGAAACTGACGAAGGCGCGCACCAACTCGTGATAGGAGTCATCGGATGCACCCTTGACGGTGAAGAAGGCGCCGCCGCCCCACTCCGGCAGCTCATTGGTACGCAGCGTCACACGGCTTATCACGCCGAAGGTGCCGCCTCCGCCGCCCTTGAGCGCCCAAAACAAATCAGAGTTGGTGCAGGCGTTGGCAATGCGAATTTCGCCGTCGGCAGTCACCACTTCTGCTTCCAGCAATCCCGCTGCTGCCGTTCCAAAGTGCTTCGAAAAATTTCCGAACCCGCCGCTCTGAATGAGTCCCGCCACGCCCACGGTGGTGCATCCTCCGCCTTGAACGTAGCGGCCGCCGCGCGTGGTGACGGCGTCGTAAGCCTGCATCCAAATGGTGCCGGCGCCGGCGGCTGCAGCGGGTTGCGGCGCTACCTTGCCCTCGCATCCTTGTGGAACAAACGCCGGGAGCAGCGTGACATCATGCATGCGCCGCGTCCAGATGAGAAGTGAGTCCGGAGCATTCGACGTGCCCTGGTAGCTGTGCCCTCCACCCTTGACGACCAGGCGTAAATCGTGCTCGCGCGCAAATTGCACCGCCGCGGCAATATCCTGCGCGTTCGTGGCGGCCACGGCATAGACGCTCGGCTGGCTGGCCCAAGCGTCCACCCAGCCCAGAGTTTGTGTCAAGCCCGGATGGTCGCCAATGTAGTAGGGATTTCGAATATTCGCGAGATATTCTTTGGCGGCAGCGCTCCCCGGATCGGCCTTGAAGGCCGCGAGCGGAGAATTTACGCGAAGTAGATTTCCGCCCACGGCGGCATGAAGGCGTTTCCAATCGGCCTGGGATGGCCAGCCCGCATCGGAGGGGCGCCGCCGCCGGAATCCGCCCTTTGCCCAAATGCCGCGCGGCGGCACGGACAAAATCGCCGCCGATCCGGAGGTCTTCAGGAATTTCCTTCTGTTCATCTCGCCGGCCTCCCGCCCTCAGTTTGCGCGGCACCGTCTGCAGATAAGACGTGTCGGACTGAGAATCTGTTCGCTCCTAATGCGTACTCCGGCTTATTTGACTTAGTCCACAGCTTAGTCCACTATAATCATTATGGAAGTCAACGTCCATCAAGCCAAGACTCACCTCTCCCGGCTGCTCCGGCGCATCACGGAGGGTGAAGAAGTCATCATCGCTCGGGCGGGAGTGCCGATTGCGCGGTTGGTTCCTGTCAAGTCCGATAAGCCGCCTTTTCCTTTGGGAATTGATGAAGGAAAATTCGAGGTGCCTGAGGATTTTGATGATCCGCTGCCCCCGGACCTTCTTGCTGCATTTGAGGCCGATAACCTGCCGATGGGAAAACCGGCCAAACGCGGCGGTAAGCGGCGTCGCCGGTGAAATACCTCTTTGACACATCAGTATGGTTGTGGAGTTTGTCGGCTCCCCACCGGATCGGCGGGGAAGGCTTGTCGGTTCTCGGCCGCACGGGTGAAGAATTCTACTTCTCGGCCGTCACTTCCTGGGAGATTGCCATTAAGTGGGCTTTGGGGAAGCTCGCGCTTCCTGAACCGCCTGAGAGTTACGTCCCCAAGAGGCTGGCGGACCAGCCCATACTGCCGATTCCAATTACCGTCCATCACACCCTGGCAGTTTCGAAACTTCCTGCATATCATGGGGACCCCTTCGACCGGCTGCTGATTGCTCAGGCGCGGGCCGAAGGGATGGTGATTTTGACCGCAGATCAAACCTTGCGGCGCTATGACGTGCAGATCGTCTGGTGCGGTGGGTAGGCGAACAGGAGGCGCAATCGCGCCGCGGCGTCACGCTTCCTGTTCGGCCTGGGCGGAGCGCAGGCGGGCGGCCTTGCCGCGGAGCTTGCGCAGGTAATAGAGCTTGGCACGGCGAACGCGGCCGGAGCGCACCACTTCAATCTTATCCACCACCGGCGAGTGCAAGGGAAAGATGCGTTCCACGCCGTGGCCAAAGGAAATCTTGCGGACGGTGAACGTGGAGTGGTTGCGGGCCCGGCGCTGGCCAATCACCGTCCCCTCGAATACCTGAATTCTTTCCTTTTCGCCTTCCTTAATCTTGACATGGACGCGCACGGTGTCGCCGGAGCGGAACGCCGGAACTCCCTGCTTCATCTGTGATTGTTCGACTTTTTCGAGGGCATTCATGTTTGCATTCTCCAAAATTTTTCGAGGGCGCGGCTTGGCGCGGGGAATTTCTCTTGCCCATTCAACCTCGAATTAAGAATTAAAGTCCTGGAGCAGCGCTCCCGCCAGTGCGAGGCCTGCGTTAAGCCTTCCCCTCAAGCGACGCAAGCCACTGCCGCTCATCGGCGCTCAGCAATATCCCTGTGAGCAGGTCCGGCCGGCGCCTCCAGGTTTTTTCCAGCGCGCGCCGCCGCCGCCACTGGCGAATCTGCTCGTGGTCGCCGGAAAGCAGTACTTCCGGCACTTTCCAATTGCGAAATTCCGCCGGACGCGTGTAGTGCGGGCAATCGAGCAACCCGTGTCCAGAATTTTGCGAACTTCCCTCCGCAGCCGCAAAGGAGTCCTGCAGGCGCGACTCTTCGTTGCCCAGAACTCCAGGGAGCAGGCGGATTGTGGCTTCCATCAGGATCGCCGCGGGCAACTCACCGCCGCTCAAGACGAAATCGCCGATGGAGACTTCATCGGTGGCGAGATGTTCCGCCACTCGTTCGTCCACGCCTTCATACCGCCCGCAGATCAGGACCATTCGCGCAGCGTGTGAAAGCTCTTCCGCAACGGCCTGGGTCAGCAGACGACCCTGAGGAGAGAGAAGAACGACCCGAGCATTCTTATCGTGCTCCTCGCCGCGAAGCGCCTCAACGGCCCGGAAAATCGGTTCCGGCTTGAAGACCATTCCAGGCCCGCCCCCGAACGGCCGGTCATCCACCGTGCGGTGGCGGTCGTCCGTATAATCGCGCAAATCGTGCAGCCGGATGGTCGCGCGGCCCGCCGCCACGGCTCTTTTCAGCAGTCCGTGCTCCAGGATGCTGCGAAAGAAGTCCGGAAAGATGGTGATGACGTCAAAGGTCATCCAGAAAGGGTAAGGTATAAAGGCTAAAGGGTAAAGGGTGAAAAGCTCCTCTAACCCAACTTTTGGATCTTACCCTTTATGACTTGCCCCTTCCTAACTCATTAAGATCGAGCAAATCCTCCGGCGGGTCGATTACAATCCTGCGCGCGTCAATGTCGATGCGCGTGCAGATTTCCTGCGCCAGAGGGATCAGCACTTCCGCTTTTCCGTCAGGACGCTGGACGTGAAGAACGTCCACGCCGCCCGTGGCCTCGACTTCGGTAACTATCCCGATTTCGCGCCCCTGGCGCTCCCAGATCACCCGGCAACCCTGCAACTCGCACAAGTAGTAATGGTGCGTGGGAAGCGAGGTGCGCTGTTCCCAGGGGATAAGCACTTGCAGGCCGCGGAGGCGCGAGGCGCCCTCAATTGTGTCTATACCTGAGAATTTCAGGATGATTCGGCCCTTGTGTGGCCAGGAACGCTCAACCTCAATCGGCCGGGGAGCCTGCCCGGAAGATTCCAGGAAAACTGATTGCAACGCGCGGAACCGTTCTGGGAAATCCGTAAGGATTTCCGCCGCAACCTCTCCCTTTCGTCCTTGTGGCCGGAGAATTTGCGCAATGGCCAAGAATTGCCCGGCGAAGTTTTGCGCCAAAGCTTCTCCCGCCCTTCACGCCGCTTCCCACCGGCTGTGAGACCGTCGCCCCCTACTCCAGAATCTCCAGAGTGAAGCGCTTCTTGAGCTTCATGCCTGCGGCGTTGAGGATGGTGCGAATGGAGCGCGCGGTGCGCCCCTGTTTTCCGATCACCTTCCCCAAATCAGAGGGATGCACCCGCAATTCCAGGACGGTCACTTGTTCGCCTTCCACAGCCCGCACAGTAACCTGTTCGGGATTATCCACCAGCGCTTTGGCAATGGCTTCGATTAACTCCCTCATCTGCCCCTCCCGCGCACTTGAGTTGATGTGCCCAGGTCCGTTTGAACAATTGTGGTTGAGACCCGCTAATCGCCACTCGTGCAGCCGCCGCGGCTGGCGCAGATGCCGACCTCCTTCAGGCCGGAGGAGCCGACGCGTGAGGTTTCTTCAAGAAACTTTGTACGGTTTCCGAAGGTTGTGCCCCCCGTCCGATCCAATAATCAACGCGTTCGCGGTTCAGCATGATCTCCGGAGGAGTTCGCCGGGGATTATAATGGCCGACAATTTCCACAAAACGTCCGTCGCGGGCCCGCTCACGGTCAATCACCACGACTCGATACGTGCTTTTCTTCTTTGCCCCCGTTCGGGCCAAGCGTATTCTTAACAATCTCCACCTCTTTTTTTGATGTTTTGCCGGCGATAAGAGTTGGACTCTTTTTCCCTCTTAATCGCCATCTGCCCAACGGCAGTTGTAGCCTTATTCGCCCACCCTTTTTATCTTCGCGTCGGTTGCGATCACACCCCCGACCCTGTCGGCATGCGCAACCGGCTGAGCCCCCGGCCCAGAAGGTTCTGACTCATGGACTTCATCATTTTGCGCATTTGGAAATATTGTTTCAAGACCTGATTGACCTGCTGGACGGATGTTCCGCTGCCGCGTGCAATGCGCTTGCGCCTTTTGCCGTTGATGATCTCGTGGTTGCGGCGCTCCTGAGGGGTCATGGAATCGATGATGGCCTCAATATGGATCAGCTCTTTTTCCTCCACTTTCACCTTGCCGGCATCTTTGAATATTCCAACCTTGGGGAGCATGCCCAACATCTGATCCATGGGCCCCATCTTACGCACCTGGTTCAATTGGTCGCGGAAATCTTCCAGTGAAAAGGTATCGGTTTGCAGCTTGCGATGCACCTCAATGGCCTTCTGCTTGTCGATCTTCTGTTCGGCCTTTTCGATGAGCGAAAGGATGTCGCCCATGCCCAGGATGCGGGAGACAATTCGCTCGGGATAGAACACTTCCAGTTGGTCGTATTTCTCGCCGATGCCCATGAACTTGATGGGTTGGCCGGTGACGTGATGAATGGAAAGCGCCGCGCCGCCGCGAGCATCGCCATCGAGCTTGGTCAGAATCACCCCGGTGGTGCCCAATCGTTCGTGGAATTCCTGGGCGCTGCGCACGGCGTCTTGCCCGATCATGGCGTCGGCCACCAGGAGCACTTCGCTGGGCCGCAGCCTGGTGCGCAGTTCGCTGACTTCGTTCATCAGCTCTTCGTCGATGTGCAGGCGGCCTGCCGTGTCAACAATCAACACATCGTGCCCGCGGTCGGCAGCATCCTTGCGGGCGGCCGTGGCCAGTTCAATCGGAGAGCTGATGCCTTCGCCGGCGAAAATGGGTATTTGAATGGCCTTGGCGATCACGGCCAACTGTTCGCGGGCGGCGGGACGGTAAACGTCGGTGGAAACCAGCATCGGGCGGCGTTTTCGCGCGGCGAGCCAGAGCGCCAATTTACCGGAAGTCGTGGTCTTGCCGGATCCCTGGAGGCCAACCATCAGAAAAACCGTGGGGTACTCTTTGGAAAAAGTCAGCAACGAGACTTCGCGACCGAGAATTTCGATCAGTTGATCGCGAACGATGCGGATGACTTCCTGAACCGGCGAAAGGCTGGCGCGAACCTCTTCTCCGCGCGCCATCACACGCACGCGGTCGAGCAACTCTTTTACCACATTCAGGTTAACGTCGGCTTCAAGAAGCGCCAGCCGAACCTCGCGCAAGGTCTGGTCAACGACCTCATCGCTCAGGACTCCCTGAATGCGCAAGGTCTTGAAAACTTTCTGCAATCGATCTTGAAGTGCGTCAAACATTCAATGCCCGCCGGCTGGGGATACTCGTGCTCTCTCCCAGTACGATGCTAATTTGCTGGACTTCATATGCTATTTTACGAGCTTAACAATTGTCAAGCAAAGCGCTCAGACTCTTGAAAAGAGAGTGTAGCTGGCCGCCGAGGCCATTCGTCGCAGAAGATGGTTGAGATTGTTGAGATGTTGCAGAGCGGCACGGGAAGTCCATCAAAGAAAAGCGTCAGCGAGCGGCCGCACTTCACAAGCCGTGTCGCGCGCGTGCAACCTGGGATGAGTCAAATAAGTGATTGCCTTGAGTCCCGAAACCATTTGGGGCAAAGAGGCAATGATGGAGACAGGAATCGCGGGGAATCCAGGCCCCGGCAAAATTAGAGGTTCAGGAGATAATCGGAGGCCGTCAGGTTTCCGAACCTCACCGTATTCACTCGTTCCCCCACCACGTTGGCGAAATACTCAAGAATGGCCGTCAGTTTCAGCGCCGCGGGAGACTCGCGCAGCCTCAGCAGGTGGCGCGTCACCAGGTAAGCGAAGACCAGCTTGAAGTAGACAATCAAAAGCCGCTCCTCGTAGCTATAACGCTGATTGACGTTGGCTGCGTTCTTCAAGAGGTAGGTGAGAGCCAGGAAATCGCACTTCAGCGTCAGCGTCAGCCTCGGGTATTCGACGGGAGAGCCGAAATCCTGAATGGCTTTGCGCACCGAAGGGAATTCCAGCCGATTGGCGCTGACGATGGATTGTGAAAACTCTTGAGTGAATTTTCGGCGCAGGATCTTCTGACAAATCGCCTGGAGGTAGAAGAAGAAAAGCCCCGTGGATAGGATCAAAATCAGGGCTGCCGTGAACATGCATGCACCTCACTGCAATATTTTAATCTGATACGGCCTCCACCAAGGCTGCTTGTTTCCCCACCCTAGACGGGGAAAGCACCGTCTGGGGAGCTTTCGTAACGGCATAGATCCAAATGACCAGCATTCCGAGCGTGCAAATCGGGTTCAAGAAGCTGAAGATGAGGCGCGCGAAGTCCCCCCCCGAAGTCAAATGCAAAAGGGCCAGCCCGGCTGCCTCCCCTGCAAATTGCAGACCCATGCCGCAAACCAGCAGCGCCAACAGGTCATCTTCGATGGCGAGTTGCTGCATCATCACAAAAAGCAGGGTATTCAGAACCAGACAACTGAAATAAAGGTTCTGACTGAATTCAACAA
>JASHTZ010000395.1 GCA_030040295.1 Terriglobia bacterium
TTTAACATGCCGGAAAGCGACCCGCTGCCCCTGGCACGCGAGATTGCCGACCTTTTTCCTCCAACGCACGCAAGCCTGACCGTAAATTTGGCGGTTCCTCCCTTCCGCCTCGGCTCACCGAACTGCGCCCTTACCGATCGCGACAAGAACGGCCGGACGCGTTTAATTGCCGAATCCCAGACCGTACCCGATGAGAACACGGGCTTCGATGAAAAGCCCCTAAAACTCGGTCGCAAGAATATTCAAATCCTGCTCGACACAGAAGACCCTGGAGACATGCAGCTCCTGCCGATCGCCCGGATTCTCCGTGACGGCTCGGGAAATTACGTCTACGACGAAAGTTTCATTCCGCCCTGCACGCAGATCAGCGCCAGCCCCACACTCATGAAGATTGCCAAACGGTTGATCGAGATCCTGCAGGAAAAAAGCGCCACCATGTCGCTGGACAGCCGGTCAAGAGGGAAATTTCAAACCGGCTTTTCCGCGCAGGAGGTCGGGCAGTTCTGGTTCCTGCACGCACTCAATTCCTGCCTTGGGCCGCTTCGTCACCAGTTCTTCTCAAAGCGCGGGCATCCGGAGGAGCTCTTTCTGGAGCTCGTGCGGCTGGGAGGGGCGCTTTGCACATTTTCACTGGATTCTCATCCGCGGAACCTTCCCCTATATAATCACATGGCTCTTGATGTCTGCTTTGCCGACGTAGAAAGGCATATCCGCGAGCATTTGGAACTTCTGGCCCCTTCGAATTGCCTGTTCATTCCGCTGCAAGCTGTGGCGGATTATTTCTACGAAGGTGAGATCACGGACCAGCGATGTTTGGACCGCGCACGCTGGATGATCTCCATTCACGCCGCCCTCGGGGATGCCGACATCATCAACCGCACGTTGCAACTGGTGAAAGTATGCTCGTCGCAATTCGTTCCCCAATTGGTCAAGCGGGCGCTTCCCGGCATGGCGTTGACGCACGTCCCCGTGCCGCCCTCGGCCGTCGCCCGGCGGGTGGAATGCCAATATTTTTCCATTGGCCGCGCCGGACCGTGTTGGGATCACATCGTGCAGACTCGTCGCGTGGGAATTTATGTTCCGGGGGAAATTCCTGAACCGGAAATTGAATTGATTATTATTCTCGAATCCTGAGAGGCAGAGTATGGGTGCGCAAATGGGCGGCGTTGCAGCACGGTCAAATCTGGCTTTGATTTACCAGGAAATCCTCACGGTCATTACGCGCTTTCGCTCCAACCGGCAATCCGTGAAGGACGCCCTGTCATTTCGAAACCAGGTGAAGGGAGCCATCAGCAGCGCGGAAGCGGAAGCGGCGCGAAGAGGCTACGCCGCTGACGACGTGCGTCTCGCCACCTTCGCGGTAGTGGCATTCCTGGATGAATCCATTCTCAACTCGAACAACCCTCTTTTCACGGACTGGCCGCGCATGCCTTTGCAGGAGGAATTGTTCGGCACCCACCAGGCCGGAGAAATGTTTTTTAATTGCATCGACCGCCTGATGGCGAAAGGGGATTCGCCGCAGAGCGTGGACGTGCTCGAGATTTTTGACCTTTGCCTCTGGCTGGGTTTCCGAGGGCGGTACAGCATGAGCGGCCAGGAAGCCGTGCGTTCCGTGGCGTCCACGGTGATGGAAAAGTTGCAACATCTTCGGGGCAGGCCCGGCGCGCTCGCCCCACATTGGATGCTCCCCAAAGACGCCCCGCGTCCTCCCGCTTCTGACCCCTGGGTTCGAGCTCTCCTCTTTTGCACGTTGGGAGCGTTGCTGATTGCCATCGTCTTATTTGGCGGTTTCAAATTCGTGCTTATTTCGGGGGCTTCGGGATTGCATTCGATAGCCTCCGTTGCGCCCCGTTAGGGAGTCTCCATGAAATCCCAGTTGAAATACTGGATTGCGTCGATTGTATTCATCCTGTGGCTGGTACTGGCCTGGTTTATCGCCACATGGCTGCATTTGCAGGGAAGCAGCCTTTGGGTACTCCGCGGCGCCCTGGCCTTCATCGGGCTTATCGCATTCGTCATTGTGATTTGGTGGTTTATTGTCAGAGACAAGGAACGCGCGCAAATGATGCCTGCCGGCGCGGCCGGAGGCGATGAAATTGACATTCTGATTCGCGAGGCGGAGACGCGCCTTCAGGCTTCGCAACTGGGCCGCAATGCTCGTGTGGGAAACTTGCCGCTCTACCTAGTGCTGGGTGAGCCCGGGTCCGCCAAAACCAGCATCATGATCCACTCCGGGCTCGAGCCGGAATTGCTGGCCGGGCAAACCGTTCAGGACAAGGTTCCGATTCCCACACGCACAGCAAACCTTTGGTACTCCCGGCAATTCATTTTTGCGGAAGCCGGCGGTCCGATGTTGCAGGATCCTCCCAGATGGGCGAAATTCATCAGGAAGCTGGCTCCCCGCCAGCTTCACTCCGTCTTGGGCAAGGGCACACCCTCGCCTCGAGCCGCCGTGGTTTGCGTTGACAGCGAGACGTTCATGAAGCAAGGCGCCGCAGAAGCCATTGCGGCCAGCAGCGAGTGCATTCGGACGCGCCTTCGCGAAATCTCTCAACTGCTGGGCATCAGCCTGCCGGTCTACGTGCTTTTCACGCGCGCCGATCGCCTGCAATTTTTCCTTGACTACGTTCGCAATTTCACCAATGACGAAGCTTCCCTAGTTTTTGGCGCAACTCTGCCCATGGTGACCTATGCCACCGGCGTCTATGCGGAGCAGGAAAGCGCCAGAATCTCAGCCGAGTTCGAGAATCTCTTTCAATCTCTTGCAGACCGCCGCATCCCCATGCTTTCGCAGGAGTTTGACGCCACCAAGCTCCCTCCCACTTATGAATTCCCCAGAGAATTCCGAAAGCTGAAACCCTTGCTGGTGCAATTGCTGGTTGATCTTTGCCGGCCCAGCCAGTTGCGCACCGGCCCGTTCCTGCGCGGGTTTTACTTTACGGGTGTCAGGCCCGTGGTGGTCACCACCTCCGGCCCCACAGTCACCCAAGAGGAGACTATGTCGCAATCCTCCGCCGCCGTGGAGGATGTGGGCGCCACCAGCATCTTTGATATCCGCAAGGCCAAGGCCATGATTCCCCAGCGCGGCCAGGTTTCGGAAGCGGGCGAAAGCCGCAGGGTTCCCCAGTGGGTTTTTCTCCCTCACATTTTCAGCGATATCTTCCTCAAGGACAACCGCGCGCTTGACACGAGCGCCGCCAGCACAAAGACCAGTGTGTGGAGACGAATTCTGCTGGCAAGCGCAACGGCAATTCTGCTGATCTTCATCTTGGGCTTCATCGTCTCCTTCGCCCGGAACAAGAGCCTGGAAAGCGAGGCGGCCTCGGCAGCGCAAGGATTTTCTGATGTCCAATTAAATGGTCAGCAACTGCCCTCCCTGGACTCACTGAACAGATTGGAAGCTCTGCGACAGTCACTGGTGACTTTATCGGATTATCGACAAAACGGCCGGCCCTTCAGCATGCGTTGGGGATTGTTTGTTGGAGATTCCCTCTATCCGGATGTTCAAAGCATCTATTTCCAACAATTCAAACTGCTGCTGTTTGGGCAGGCGCAGGCGAGCCTGATCCAGACGCTCTCTTCGCTTCCCGCCGCGCCCACTCCCACGGACCAATATGCGCCCCCTTACGACACCCTGAAGGCGTATCTCATCACCACCGCCAATTCCGACAAGAGCACGGTGCTGTTCCTCTCGCCCATTCTGATGAAAGCCTGGGCTTCCGGACGGGAGATCGATCAGGACCGCGCTCAACTGGCGCAAAAACAATTCGATTTCTACAGCGACGCGTTGAAAGACCAAAACCCCTACACCTCCGAGTACGACACGCTGGTGGTGGCGCGCGCCCGCAATTACCTCTCGCAGTTTTCCGGTGAGGAACGCGTCTACCGGGGCGTTCTGACGGAGGCGGACAAGGCCAATCCTCCGGTCAATTTCAACAGGCAATTCCCGGGCTCTTCGGAGGTGGTGATCGATCGAACCGAGGTGAGCGGCGCGTTCACGAAAGGTGGGTGGACTTTCGTCCAAAACGCCCTTCAAAATCTTCCCAAGTATTTCAGCGGCGAGCAGTGGGTGCTGGGGCAGGAAGGAACCGCCAATTTTGATTTGGCAAAACTGGGCACTGACCTTCGCGACCGGTATGAGAAGGACTACATCGATCAATGGCGCGCTTTCCTGAGAGGCGCCGGAGTGGTTCGTTACGGCGGCCTGGGGGACTCCGCGGATAAACTCCTGAAACTTTCGGGCAACCAGTCCCCGCTGTTGGCTCTCTTTTGCACGGCGGCTTACAACACGGCGGTGGACCAACCCGACGTGGTCAAAGCGTTCCAGCCCGTCCAGGAAGTGGTTTCTCCCAAATGCCAGGATCAGAATCAATATATCGGTGACGCCAACAAGCCTTACGTCCAAGGCCTGAGCGGTCTTCAGAGCTGCCTGGACAGGGCTAACACGTCCACCGGAGACAAAGACGCGGCAAAAGCGCAGTGCCAGAGCGACGCCCAAAATGCCAAGCAGGCCGCCAATCAAATCGGACAGGGATTCAAGATCGACCAGGAGGGCCACGTGGACCAACTCGTCCAGAACCTTCTTCTGGCCCCTATCGTTTCAATCGCGGCGGTCCTGAAACCCGGCCCTGTGAGCGGCGCGGGTTTGTGTGCGCAGATGAGCCCGCTTACATCCAAATTTCCCTTTAGTCCTCAAGCCACGAGCGAAGCCACGGTCCAGGATGTGGATGGCTTCTTTAACCCTGGCTCGGGCGCACTTTCCCAATACTACAACTCGGCCTTGAAAAACCTTCTCCTGCCCGAAGGGCCGGGCTACATCGCCAATCCCCAGGCGACGCAGGCGCCGAATCCGGCCTTTCTGGCGTTTTTCAATCGCGCCACGAGCGTGCAGAAGGCTCTCTACCCCGCAGGCGAAAAACAAATTCAGTTCAAGTATTCACTTCGCCCGCATCCCACGGAGAGTGTCACGGGCCTTACCTTGAACATTGATGGTCAGGAACTGAGTTATTCCGGCGGAAATACTTCGTTCCAGCAATTTACCTGGCCGGGTGGAGGGACGGGCGTCACCCTTACGGTGAAAATTGCCGGCGGGTCGCCGCTGGGCTTTCCGAGCTATACGGGGACCTGGGGGGTTTTCCATTTCTTTGCGAGCGCAGACAAGACGGTTCAAAACGGAAGCATTTACAACGTGGAGTGGGTGCTCCGCGTCGCGGATGGGCGCCCCATGACCGCACCCAATGGCAAGCCGGTCACCGTGCAATTTGACCTGGATACCTCCGGAGCGCCCCCCATTTTGCAAAAGGGCTTCTTCACTTCCATGAAGTGTGTTTCCAATGTGGCCGGTTAGGCAGTATTTCCTAAGATTCCAGTTGATTTCTCTGCCTTGATTGAATGATGCTATGGAGCGCAAGCAACGGGTGGGGATGGCAAAACAAGCCGTTGGCAACCAGAAAAAAGCGTGACAAAACCGGTGGGCTCCGCGCTTGAAAGTGCGGAGGGGATTATGGAGTTGAGGAGGTTGGATGACAGAGAGTGAGCTTCTCGAGCGAATGGAAGAAGCCGTTCAACAAATCACGGAAGCAATCGAGCAGCGGGGGGCCCTTCTTGAGATCGACCGGAAGGCTGATTTTCGTTGGGCGGGGGTAGCTCGCCTCCCCACCGGTAAGTTATTGATCCAGACTCATAAGACGGGTAAACAACCTGACCCGGAGAAAAATAAGCCCGTTTTGGAAGCGGTAGCTGATCTGACCCTGGAGGGACGACTCCTCGGGCGGGTCCTGTTCCTGTCGGACAGGACTGAGGTTGAGCTTCCGGGCGGGGGTCATCGCGTCCTGGATCATTCGGGCATCGCGAAAATGTTCAGTGCCGTGTAACCGGCGCGCGGATATGGGCTCGGATTTTGGGATCTCGCGCGCCTTCCTCATTATTCACCAGTGTTCAAGCCATCGTGTGGCACCCCTTCCACCCTAAAGACGAAAAGGTTTGCGCAATGGCGCGCAGGCAATTACAGGCTGCAATACATCCATCTTTTCCCCTCTTCCTTCGAGATTCTGAATGACCCGATCACTTGCCGTTGTGGAGCGACTTCCCGGTCACACTGATGATATCGGAGCCTTTGTCTGTCTGGCCCTTGAGTTGGGATACGACACGCACTTGTTTTATGAACGCGCGGACCGATTCCATTTCATCGAATATTACCAGCAGCGCTTCGGTATTCACGCCGATCACATTCATGGTTGGGAGCAGATAATCGATTGCTGCTCGGAATTCAATGTGATCCTTCTGAACACCTCTTTTGTGTGGTTGGATTACATGCCTTGGTTGAAACAATTAAACGACGACAAACGGCTGATTGTATTGCATCACCATGCGGAAGATATTGAGTTGAATCCGCACGGTGAGTCGCTTTATCTAACGCCTGCCGGCGGCAAAGATCGCTGGATTTTTCCCTTATATTCAAAACCCGCCGGCCAAGCGCAATTCGTCCTGCAAGGCGCTTCCGCACCCGCACACGAAGTGCCACAAAGCCCCCCTCAAATAACCTGCCTCGGTTCCTTCGAG
>JASHTZ010000396.1 GCA_030040295.1 Terriglobia bacterium
TCGCTTGAGTGAAGTGCTGGCCGGGCCGGGCGAAGGAACGGACGGCGCGTCCTTTCCATCAGTCGCTTAAATCGTCCAAGGCGGCTTGGAGTTCCGCTTGGGCGTGCAGATTTCCCTGGCGGCCGGCGACCTTCACTCCCTCTGCCAGCACCTTGCGGGCGTCATCCAGCCGTCCCTGCCTCGCCAGGAACATTCCAGCCTGATAATACGTGGCGTGGTACTCGGGGTGGTGCTGGAGCAGGTACTCGAAGTGGCCCCAGGCGCTTGCGGGCTCGCTGGAGGCCAGTTCCATCGCCAAGCCGTACCGCGCAAAAGCATTGTCCGGGTGCGAGCGCACTGTCTCTTCCAGAAACTCGCGCCGGGTTTTCTCGGCCTCGGGAGGCATACTTCACCCTCTTATTTGAGGGGCGCGGAGCTTTGGGTTTCCGGTTGCAACGCCCCAATGGCTCGCTTAGTATATGCGGGCGAATCGGGCAAGGCAAACGAATCGGGCGCTTTTGCTGTAGCGGCGCTCTATGAGCGCCGACGGCGTTTCCCCGTGGGTGGTCCCGAATCGTTGGGGCGAGGCACGGAAGTGAAAAATAAACAATCTCACGCAAAGGCGCAAAGTCACGTAGATATCCTTTGATTGCTTAGCGATGCTTTGCGCCCTTGCGCCTTGGCGTGAGGTGTTTTATATCTTCACCGCTCTGCCGCCTCGCCCCTACGGCGGTCGACGGCGGTCGTAGACCGCCGCTACAGGTCGTCGGACTGGAATTTGGCAAAAAAGACCAAACTCGCCGGCAGGATGGTGGCGGAATCCGCCACCGAAATGGTGGAAATCGTGTTGCCCAATGATGCCAACGCGCTGGGCAATATACTGGGCGGCCGCGTGATGCATCTCATTGATATTGCCGGAGCCATCGCGGCCTTCCGTCACGCTCGTTCGCCTGTGGTCACCGCGGCGGTGGACCACCTGGATTTCCTTTATCCGATTCGAGTGGGTGAATTAGTCGTTCTTCGCGCCTGCATTACCCGCGCGTTTCGAACTTCGCTCGAAGCGGAAGTCAAAGTTTATCGGGAGGATTGCCTGACGGGAATGAGGCAGCAGACGAGTTCGGCCTATGTGACTTACGTGGCGCTTGACCCTGCCGGGAAGCCGCAGGCAATTCCGCCTCTCATTCCCCGCACGCCGGAAGAAAACCGGCGGTATCGCGAGGCGATGGGAAGACGCCGCCACCGGCTGGCTCTGGCCGCCCGAACCCACCGTCGCTACGCTGAGAAATAGGCCGCGCGGGTGATTGCCGATCTCGAAATTTGCGACGCCCTCGCCCGTGGCGTGGCACGGGCTTCCAGCCCGTGTTCATGGCCAGGATGGCCATGGCACAGCTTAAATTCGGAGGTCGAGAAATGAAAAATAAACGCAACAAGACCTTCTCCGGCACGCCCTGGGAACCCAAAGTGGGTTACGCGCGCGCCGTTCAGGTGGGCGACGTCGTGCATGTCTCCGGAACCACCGGCACCGGGCCGGGCGGAAAAATTACTGCTCCCGGCGACATGTACGCCCAAACCGTGCAGACCATCCGCAACATTGAGAGCGCGCTCCAACGGTTGGGCCTGGGCCTCGAGCACGTGGTCCGCACGCGCATCTACGTGACCCAGATCGACCGCTGGGAGGAAGTGGCGCGCGCCCACGTGGAGTTCTTCGGCCAGGTCCATCCCGCCACCAGCATGATCGGCGTCGCCCGCCTGGTCGATCCCGAAATGCTGGTGGAAATAGAAGCTGAGGCGGTGGCTTGAGGCCCACGATGCAGAAATCGTTTGCTTTTTTCTGATGGAGCGTTCACACTGAACGCAGCTTTGTCGTCCTGGGCCGGAGGTGAAACCATGGAATCCCGCGCCCGCCGTTTGCTCCCAGCAATTTGTTTTTTAACCGTTGGACTGAGTGGCGCCTCTTTGTTTGCGCAAGAGGCCGCCAAGCCCACGCCGAATACGGTCGGCGGCAGCGCCGTCGCCCCACCAAGCGTTCGGGGCGTGGAAGGTCTTCCTTACTCGGGTGTGGAGACCACAATCACAACTCATGTCCTTGCTGACGGTACAACCATTACCCAAGAAGGCCGCGCAAATGTATTTCGCGACAGCATGGGGCGCACCCGGCGCGAGCAATTTCTTCAGAGTGGTTCGAGCGAAAAGGATAAACCTCTCATTTATGTGATCATCCGTGATCCAGTGGCCGGCGTAACTTATGACCTCAATCCCGACGATCTTACCGCGAGAAAGGAAGACATCGCGCCTCGCGCGGCTGCGCCTTTGCCCAAAGCCGTAACACCCGCGCCCGAGCCTCGGCCGAAGGTCGAGCAACTTACAATTTCCCGTGAGGACCTTGGCACACAAAACATCGAGGGGCTTGACGCAACCGGAATTCGCCTTACAAAGACCATTCCGATAGGGTTCATTGGGAACGACAGGCCCATTGAGGAGATTACGGAATATTGGCATTCACCCGAGCTGAAGGTGGAGGTCATGATGATGTATACGACTGTTTTTGGCGTCAAAACGGTTGTGCGCCTTAGCAACGTATCGCGCGATGAACCGCCGGCGGAATTGTTCCAGGTCCCCGCGAATTACACGATTGAGGAGATGACTCCCGTTCCCCCAAATCCGGCTGCGCAATAGCCAGCAGCGGGTGTTCAGGCTCCAAGTTGTTCGCTTATACCCGCAGGAAGATTTTCTGCCGGTAGAGGAAATAAAGGAACAGCCACATGGTGAACACCACGCTGCAACTCCACACCAGCGGTTGGAAAGCTCCGAACAGCGGCAGCAGTCCGTGGATAAAAACGTTGGTGATGATGCCGAAATTGAAGAAGCGGTCCACCAGGTAAATGGTGATGGCATTCATGCCGATGACCTTGAAGAAGAACGACCACCGCCGCCAGCCCTTCACATCGACGATCCAATAGAAAAGCGCGAGCAGCAGCAGGCTCCAACCACCCGCCCAGAGCACAAAGGTGCTGGTCCAGACATTCTTGATGATGGGAAAATTAAAACTCCACAACCAGGCGACGAACAGGCTCGCGACACCGGCTGCCGCCAGGCCCTGCGCCTTCTGCGTGGGGCTGAATTTGGAGGAGCGCAGCCAGTGGCCGGCCATCACCCCCATCAGACAGGTGGAGATGGGCGTGAAGGATGAGAGCAGACCTTCATTATCGCCGCCGGGGTAACAGCAATATTTGTAGGGAATAATCAGGTGGTCGAGATAGCCCGCCAGATTGTGCTCGGCAGTGAGCGTACCGGCGTGAAATCCCGGGAAGGGAACCAGCTTGATCACCAGCCAGTAGACGATCAGAATGCTGCCCGCCACAATCGCCTGGCCGCGAATTCCGAACCACATCACCACCAGCGCCGCAAAAAGGTAAGCGATGGCGATCCTTTGCAGAACGCCGGGAATGCGCAAGTTGTGAATGTCGAAATCCAGCAGGCGGTTATAGATCAGTCCGAAAAGGAAGAGCAGCAGGAAGCGCTGGACGATGTGGCGGTAAATGTGCTTGCGGTCCGCCCCCTCTTCCTTACGCCGCGTGAGCGAGAAGGGCAGCACCGCGCCCACCACGAAAACGAAGAGCGGAAAAATCAGATCGTAGAAATGAAAACCCGCCCAGGGCACGTGTTCAAACTGCACGCGCAGCCCGTGCGTGACCGCGTCCGGCCACACCTTGTAGATGGCGTGGATAATGGTTTCGCCGCCCGCGATCCAAAACATGTCGAACCCGCGAAGCGCGTCAATGGAGGCGACGCGTTTCTGCATGAATGAGGAAGGTTGCGGTTTCTTTTCGATGAGTGGTTCTGCTTTGGTAGCCGTGGCCATACTTGACCTCCCTGATTCCGACTGCGACATTATCGCCTATTCATCGGGGCAGGGAAAGCAGAAGTGTGGATCGCCAGGCTGGTTGAATTATAATCGAATGGGAAGTTCCGGCCCCGGAGGGGTAGTGTCCCGGTTTTGAAATTCTCTAGCGGCGGTCCCGCCTGAGCGCGCCCGTCGAGGGGTGAGCGGCGTCAGTTCGCCATTCACCGCACCAGAGAGCCGCCACCACAGAGAACCACCGAGAAATCCTTCTCTGTGAACC
>JASHTZ010000397.1 GCA_030040295.1 Terriglobia bacterium
CCGGCGTTGGTCCCAAAACCCTCAACCCCTCCATTTCCTTCTCGAGAGGCACGAGAAAATCGCCCACCCGCTTTGCCACCCGCGCGGCTTGATCAAGCTTTGCGCCCTGGGCAATCACATTGGCCAGTGCGGTCACTGGAGGGTAGTGCATCATGCGCCGGAAGCACATTTCCTTATTGAAAAACGCCTCGTAGTTCTGCTCCGCCGCCATGCGAATGGCGTAGTGGTCGGGGAAAAAAGTCTGCACCAGCACCCGGCCCGGAATCTCGCCGCGCCCGGCGCGCCCCGCCGCCTGGGTAAGCAACTGGAACGTGCGCTCCGCAGCGCGAAAGTCCGGGAAGCCCAAACCCATATCCGCGGAGAGCACGCCCACCAACGTAACGCCGGGAAAATCGTGTCCCTTGGCGATCATCTGCGTGCCCACCAGTATGTCAACCTTGCCGGTGCGGAAATCATCCAGAATCTTTTGGAACTGCCCGTGCCGGCGCGCCACATCGCGGTCCAGACGCGCCACGCGCGCGCCCGGGAAGACTTCGGCAAAGTTCTTTTCCACCTTTTCCGTTCCTTCGCCCACATATTGCAGGTGCTTGCTGTGGCAATTCGGGCAATCCGGCGACACCGGCGCCGAGTATCCGCAGTAGTGACAAATGAGGCGGTGCTCGCGGCGATGGTAGACGAGCGAAATCGAGCAGTTTTCGCAGCGTTGTGTCTGCCCGCAACTTCGGCACAACAGAAACCACGAGTAGCCGCGCCGATTGAGCAGAATCATCGTCTGCTGCCGCTGGGCGAGCTGTGACTGAATCTCTTGTTGCAGGCGGCGCGATACGGGCGCCTGCGTGTGCGTCCTGCGAAACTCCTCGCGCATGTCGACGATTTCCACTTCCGCAAGTTTGCGCCCCACCACCCGCTCGGGAAGCGACGCAAGGCGATACTTCCCCTCATGCGCATTCCAGTACGACTCCAGCGAAGGCGTGGCCGAGCCTAGCACAGCGAGCGCTCCGGCCAGCCGCGCGCGAACCACCGCCACGTCGCGCCCGTGGTAGCGCGGCGTTTCATCCTGCTTGTAACTCGTCTCGTGCTCTTCGTCCACAATCACCGCGCCCAGGCGATCCAGCGGAGCGAAAATCGCCGAGCGCGTTCCCAGCACCACGCGCGCTTCGCCCCGGCGGATTCGCCACCACTCGTCGTGGCGCTCGTTCTCCGTCAGGGCGCTGTGCAACATCGCCATTTGGGGTCCGAATCGCGCCTGGAATTGCGCCTGCGCCGCAGGTGTGAGGGCGATTTCAGGGACCAGCATCAGCGCCGTCCGGCCCATTTCCAGGCAGCGCGCGATCAGCCGGAGATATATCTCCGTCTTGCCGCTGCCCGTAACGCCGTGCAACAGCACTGCCTGGAATTTTCCGGACTTGAGTTGTTGCGTAAGATCGTCCAGCACGGCGGCCTGCGCGTGCGTGAGGGCGAACGGCGCATCCAACTCCGGATCCCAGGGCAAGGCCGGAGGACGGTCGACCGGGGAAAGCGAGAGTTCAACCAATCCCGAGCCGCTCAACTTTTTGAGCGCGTCGAGATTCCCGCGGGCGGTTTGAAGAAGCTCGCGATGGTCCGCCGTGGCTCCCTGCGTGTGGAGCGCGTCGAGAATTCTCAGTGCCACCGGCGAAAGGCGCACGGGCTTCTCCGGAACGGGGCCCGCAAGACGCACGGCATAAACCTGCCGCTGCGTTCTATCGCGCTCGACTTCTTCAATGACCGCCAGTTTTTCTTTCAATGCTTTGGAAACAAGCTCGCGAAATTTCTGGCGCAGCGATGGTTCTGCTACGCTGCCGCGCTCGGCGAGGTAATTCAAAAGTTCGTTCAATTCCGGGGCAGCCGAGTCAGTTCCCCCGTTCATCTCATCGAGCTTCCTTAGCCCCGAGTCGCTGAGGCGTATCATGCGCGCGCGGCGCGTGGCGGAGCGCAACGGCAGCATGGCGCGATAAACTTCGCCGATGGGCGCGATGTAATAGTCGGCGATCCAGAGCCCCAGCTCGAGCAATTCCTGGGAAAGCACAGGCTCCGGGTCCAGCACGCGCAAAATCGGGCGAGCTTCAATTCCGGGAGGAAGCGTGCTACCCGAGCGCAGAACAATCCCCGTGCCCCTGCGTGTGGCCAGCGGCACCTGCACGCGCTGCCCGGGCTGAACAGTTAAGTGATCGGGAACGAGGTAGGTGAGGGGGTTACGAATTGCGGCCATCACCGCGACATCCACGAGGTTCACTTTCTGCGATCGTGATGTGGAGCTTATCGAGGAAAATTTGCGAGTCACTCAGGCATTTTACTTCAGGCTGAATCCTTAATCCTGACCCTCGCCGCCACAAGGCTGGCATAAAGCCCGCCGAGCCGATCGAGCATCTGGAGAGCCGGCGCGAAATTCCTGCGCGTGATGTACTCGATGTTCAGACCAATAAGTGGCGGATCGGGGGGAAGATTGTCAAACACGTCCATCAGAATTCGCTGGGCCATGTTGATGGACCGCTCCACGCAGGTTTCTACGGACGGAGGGGCGCTCTGATTCGAGCCCAGCAGAAAGCGATCAAGGTCGCCGGGGATATCCACGCCGAGCCAGCGAAGAAATTCCAGATCGCGCCGGCTGCTGACCGGAGCAAAACTGATAAAAATTCGTGCGTTCACGCCGTTCAGCCGCTGAATCAACCAAACGAGATCGTTGGAATCAAACATCACCTGCGAGGTGAAGAACTGAACGCCGTGAGCGTGCTTCGAGCGAATGCGGTCCGGCTCATTCACGCGGCTGGGAATGGTGATGCCGCCGAGCGAAACGGTCAGTCCGAGCGACTTCACGAGCTTGGCCGCGTCGGCAGGGTGCGGGCCGTGATAGCGCCTGTCCCTTGATTCACCACCCACCAAAATCCAATTGTCCACATTCCATTCAAGGGCGGTTTCCCGGAACCAGCGCACCGGCTCGTTATCGTGAACCGTGACGCGATTGATGACCACGTCGATGCCCAGCTCGCGTTTAATGCGTGACCCGAGAATGCGCGGTTCGATGCGCTCAATGAATTTGCTGGTGCGCTCGCCGGGGCGCTGCTCATCGAGAATCTCAGGAATGTTGATGGCGTCCACGCGCCCGCGCAGCGGCTGGAGTTCGTGCAGCGAGGCTTCCAAAACCTCGGGCTTGCCCGCGGCGGGGGGCACAACTTCGAAAAGCACTATCGGCGCCGCCCGATTCAAAAGCTTTTCCTGAAAACTCATAAGTGCGTGATCCGAGTAAGTCCGGATTTCAGGTTACGAAAGCTTGCAGCCACACGCAAGCGCGGAGGTGGATTGTGACAGAGTCTCACCAGCGCCACGGCCGCGTCCAAATGAGCCGCTTTTGAAATTTCAAATTACAAATCCTGGCTTGGCGGCGCCGCCTTCAAGTACTCCCGAATCTTCTCAAAATCCTCGCGCAGAATTTTTTCCTCGCGGGGATTGCGCAGGACGTAGGCGGGGTGGACGGTGGCGAGAGCTTTGGTGCCGGCGAAATCGTAGAACCGCCCGCGAATTTTGGTAATGCCTTCCTTGATGCCCAGCACGGTACGGACGGCGGGTGCGCCCAGGCAGCAAATCAAGCGCGGCTTGACGGATTCAATCTGGCGGTAGAGAAAAGGCGAGCAGGCGTCCACTTCATCCTTCTCCGGTGTGCGATTCCCCGGCGGGCGGCATTTCACCACGTTGCAAATGTAAACGTCCGCGCGCTTCAGCCCCACGGTTTCCATCATGCGGTTCAGCAGCTTGCCCGCGCGCCCCACAAACGGCAGCCCCTGTTCGTCTTCATCCGCGCCCGGTCCTTCGCCAATGAACATCAGCTCGGCGCGCGGATTGCCCTCGCCGAACACAATCGTCTTGCGCGTGGGCGCGAGCTTGCAACGCTGGCAATCGCCCAGGTCCTCGCGGATTTGCTCGAGCGTCTCGGGGCCGGAGCGCGGCGCAGGAGCAGCTTCAAAGAGATTGAATGTGGGCGCGGGCGGACGAATGGCTTGCTGGGAAGGATGCGCGGCGGCAGAAGCAGCGGACGGGGCACTTGATGCGGCGGGCGGCCGCGCAGCAAGCGCACCGGATGCAGGGGCGGTGGACCGGGAAGCCGCGGTCTTTTGTGTCACAATCTCGGGCGAAGCCGGCTTTGCCGCCGCCAGACCCGGCAACGGCGCCGCAGTCGAAGAATCCCGGCGGAAAAACCCCTCGATGCCGAGTTCCTGATAGAACTCCAGCCATGCGGCTAATTCCTTGCGGGTCGTTTCGTCCATAATCTTTGGTGCTTGTGGCACGGGCATCGCGCCCGTGGAGCTGACTCGGCCTGAAAGGCCGTGCCACTTTACTGCCGGACCGCTGAAGCCGCGAGTCGCCGCAACTCGACCACCTGATCCAACACGCGATTCGCGACGTCGAACTTGCACATTTTTTCGAGGGGAATTGTACGCCCGTCGGGAAAGAGCAGGGTCACGACATTAGTGTCCACATCAAAGCCTGCGTCATCGCGGCTGACGTCATTTGCCGCCATCAGGTCCAGGCGCTTCGCGCGCAGCTTGGCGGCGGCGTTTTCAATCAGGTTATC
>JASHTZ010000398.1 GCA_030040295.1 Terriglobia bacterium
CAAAGAACCGGCGGAAAAAGTGCAGAGTAAGAACCACCAAGGGTGTGCGGGTTTTTTCCTGAAGCTTTCCAATCGGGCTGGAGGGCGGAATGGCTTCCATCGTTTATTGCCGGCGCTTCACCGTGCCCCAAGTTGCATGGTTTCAATAATTTCTCTCGCCGCGGCTTCCGTATCGTCGTGCGAGACAAGCTGGGAGAAGATGCCCTCGAGCGACGGCGATTGAGTGAGTTGGCGCAGGTTGTCCACGGAATCATCCGCCACCACGCGTCCCCTGTGCAGAATGATAATCCGCTGCGCGAGGCGTTCCACAACTTCCAGCACGTGCGAACTGTAGAGAATGATTTTTCCCTGCTCGGCGAGAAGCTTCAGCAGGTTTCGGAACAGAAGCGCAGAAGTGACGTCGAGGCCGGAGAGCGGTTCATCGAAAATCAGCACCTCGGGATCATGAAGCAGAGCAGCCGAGATGAGGATTTTCTGCCGCATGCCGCGCGAATACGAAGCGCTCAGGGCGTGCCGGTGGCTGTGCATCGAGAGCAAATGCAGCAGGCGTTCAATTCTTTCTTCCAGCAGAGGCTCTGGAATGCCGCGCAAACGGCCGACCAAAAGCAGGTAATCCCATCCGGAGAGGTAAGGGTAGAGATGGGGTTCCTCCGGCACATACCCCAGCCGGCGTTTGAACTCGACAAATTGCGACCGGATATCGCGTCCCTTGTAGAAAATCCCTCCCTGAGTGGGCGGGAGCAGTCCCACCAGCATCTTCATGGTAGTGCTCTTCCCGGACCCGTTGGGGCCGAGGTAGGCGGTCACCTCGCCCGGACGCAACGTGAAGCTCACTGCATCCACGGCGGGCAACTGTGTGTAGCATTTGGTCAGCCCCTTGACTTCCAGCATGGCGCCGCTCCGCGTAGGGATTTGCAGGGGTGAAGATTGAACACGGCACAGGTACTTATTTCACCTCATATTAGAAGGACACCGGGGTAAATGGGTTTGTTCCCAAAAGTTCGTGGTGCATGGACTTGGAAGGTGGGCGGCAATCCTGCCTTAAAGGCGGATGTGAATCCGGAATTCAGCGGATTGCTTGCCGCAAGGTTGGATCTCGGATGCGTTCTAAATGTGGGAAGTTTTGGCGTGGGCGGCTGCCGGGCGATAATCTGCGACCGCCGGTGTAAGGGGTTGACGCAGTGAAGGAAACCTGCCACATTGAAACGACATCGAAATGTCGAGTGACCTAACCATAAACGATGCATCATTTCCGAAATACCAAATCAAGCCGGATTCTGGACGAGGTGAATATGCGACGAATTTTACTGCCGATTTTAGCGCTGGTGGTGCTGGCGAGCGTTCCTGGAACGGGCGCCGCCGCGGATTTTGTCACCACGGCCATGTCCGGGCTTCCCACCACGACCCTACGCGTGGAATACTCCAGCCCCAGCAAGCTGCGCAAACTCGCCAATTACCAGAGCTTGCGGGGGAAATTCCTGGGGCCGCGCTTGCAGCAGCTCGAGGGGGCCCTCGCCCAGATCGGCATCAGCGAAGACGACATCGACGAGTTGATGATCGGCTGGAAGCCCGGCGACAAGGAGATGGACCTTTATGGCTACGCATCTGGCCATTTTGATAAGTTGAAGGTATCCGACCGCGCCGCCGCAAACAACCTCACTCCCACCGATATTTCCGGACAGCAGGGTTATTGCCTCTCCGCAGGCTTGGCGGGAACCTGCGTGGTGATCCTGGATAATTCCCTTGGGGCGTTTGGCCCGCTTTCCTCCCTGACTACTGTGATTGACACCCACAACGGTCAGGCGCCGAGCATTGATTCCGACCCACGCTTTACGAGCCTGCTGGGCGACATCAATAAGGACGCGCCGATCTGGGGAATCGCCCTGGGAGGAGCGGTGGCAGACTGGTTTGGCGGCTGGCTTTCCACCCAGAACAGCATCAAGCTGGATTGGGGGCAGGTGTTCCAGAAGGTGGATTCGCTCACCTACGCGATAACGGCCGAGGACAAGGTAAACCTGGATTTAAAGCTTAATTGCACCACGGCAGCGGATGCCGACAGCCTTCACCATGTCCTGGATGGATTGAAGATGGCACAGCAGCTATCGTGGGAGGCTCAGAATCCCGGCCATCCCAATCCCTACGCCAGTATGAACGTGGATGCTCGCGATCGGCAGATTGGCATGCAAATCACCATGGAATATTCGGAGCTGACACTCGCCGGAGGGGTCGGAGCCGCGCCACAGAATTAAATTGTTACGACCGTAAATACCCATGGTTCTTGCGCTAATTCCCTGCGGATTCAGGTGCAAAAGTGTTGCACCTGCAAATAAGTAGAAGGGCTCGGATAGGGGTGCCTAGAAACCCCCCGGAAACGCCGTTTTGCAAGCCATCTTAGCTCAAATCACCCCCTGAATTTGGCGCAAATACGAAGGAAAACCGCGAAAACATAAAAACAATCGACGCCACATATCTGGTGGTGTCCCGGTGCAACAACACCACATAATCTATAAATTTCCTTAATTTTCCAGAGAACCTGCATACAAAATAGGAAGAAACACATAAAACTTACAAAATAGTGCTTGACAAGCAAAATGCCCTATCGTACAAGTGTAGCCAGCAAGAAGTGCCGGTTAGCCTATTTAAGAAAGCAAGCAGCGCCGGAAAGTCTTTTACAGACAATTAGGACACGCACCAGGGCACGACTGTGGCGGAAGGTAACAGCATGACAGAAACAAGAGAAGTCATGGACATCCGGGAGGCGTCAGAGTATCTCGGGGTGTCAAGGGAGACATTATATAAGTACGTCTACGAAGAAAAACTCCCTGCTTTTAAGCTTGGAAACCGTTGGAAATTCAAGAAGACCGTCTTGGACCGCTGGATGGAGAAGCAAAGCGCGCAGTTTGAACAGCGAGCGGCTCGCAAGGTGCGCGCTACTGCCCGGTAGGGAGCATTGCCAATGTTTGGCCTAGGAAAAACCAAAAGCCTGGTGGGGCTGGATATCGGTTCGAGCGCCGTCAAGGCGGTGGAATTGCGAATGAGGGGGAGCTCTTACGAGCTCGTTAACCTGGGGATTGAATCCCTAGGCCAGGACACCGTGGTGGATGGGGCCATCATGGACGCCCTTTCGGTATCCTCCGCAATTGAAAAGATCTTTAATGACCAGCACATCAAAACCAAGAATGTTGCCACATCCGTTTCCGGCCATTCGGTGATCGTCAAGCGGGTGACTGTGGGGGCCAATTCCGAGGAGGAGCTTTACAGCGCAATTCCCTACGAAGCCCAACAACATATCCCCTTTGAC
>JASHTZ010000039.1 GCA_030040295.1 Terriglobia bacterium
TCAGGAAGGCACGCTGCGCACCATCAACCGCTCGCAGGGATACTATGGCGGCATCGAGCGGGCGCAGATTTCCGTGAGCGCGCTCGAGCAAATCATCGGGAACCTGCAATCGCAGGCAGGCAGAAAACTGCTCATCTGGCTCGGGCCCGGATGGCCGATCCTTTCCGGCCCGCAGGTGCAGTTGACCAGCAAGACTCGCATGCAGCTCTTCCGTACTGCGGTCGACCTTTCCGCAGGGCTGCGTGAAGCCAGAATCACGCTCTATTGCATCAATCCCAACGGCCCCAGCGGATCGATGCAAAGCGATTTTTATTATGAGGATTTTGTGAAGGGCGTGACGACAGCCAATCACATGCAGAACGGTAACCTGGCGGCGCAAGTGCTTGGTGTGCAGACCGGTGGGCAAATCATCAACATGAGCAATGATCTTCCGGATTCCCTCAACCGCTGCCTGGCGGACCGCAAGGCGTTCTACACCATAACCTTTAACGCCCCCGCGGCGGACCACCCTGACGAGTATCATACCCTGCAAGTGAAGATCAACAAACCCCACCTCACCGCCCGCACGCGCACGGGATATTACGCACAGCCGTGATGGCCGTGTCCAGGCGGGACAACCCCGAAGATTGCCCCTACGACCCGCCCGCAGCTTTTCGCGCTGAAACTTCACTCTCAACTGCTACCTGAGGCGCTTCCGCACTCTGAGAAACCGCCGGCAATGTCGCATCTTTCGTGCCCAACCGCGCCAAACGATGCGCATAGGCGGCGCTGATGAACGCCGTAAACAGCGGGTGCGGCTCGAGCGGGCGCGACTTGAACTCCGGATGGAACTGGCAGCCCAGGAACCACGGATGGTCGCGAATCTCCACAATCTCCACGTAAGTGCCGTCGGGAGTCATGCCGGTCAATTGCAATCCGCCCGCCACCAATGTTTCCTCGTATTCACGATTGAATTCGTAGCGGTGGCGATGGCGTTCGGAGATTTCGAGCGTTCCGTAGGCGCGCTCGGCGAAGGAGCCAGGCTTTAAGCGCGCCGTCCACGCTCCCAGGCGCATGGTGCCGCCCAGGTCGTCCACGCCGCGCAGCTCGCGCAGCTTGTAAATCACGCGATGCGGGGTGGAAGGATCGAATTCCGAGCTGTCCGCCCCATGCAGTCCGCACACGTTGCGCGCGTATTCGATCACCGCGCACTGCATCCCCAGGCAAATGCCGAAATAGGGCACCTTGCGGGTGCGCGCGTACTCGATTCCCTTGAGCATTCCCAGAATGCCGCGCCGCCCGAAGCCCCCCGGCACCAGAATTCCGTCCAGGCCGCGGAGTTGCTCCTCATAATTGTCGCCTTCCAGGCCCTCCGACTCCACCCAGGAGATGTTCACCTTTAATCTCCTGGCGATTCCGCCGTGGAAGAGCGCCTCGTGCAAGCTCTTGTAGGAATCCTGATAGCCCACATATTTTCCCACAATGCCGATGGTGACCTCATCAAGCGGGTGGCGTAGCTTTTCCACCAGGTCTTCCCAGGGTTGCAAGTTACGCTCGCGCGTTTCGAGCTTCAGGCAACGTTGGATCTGTGTGTCCAGCCCTTCGTGCGCCAGCACCAGCGGAACTTCATAAATGTTGCTCACGTCCTTCGCCGTGATCACCGCCTGCTCCGGCACGCTACAGAAGAGCGCGATCTTTTCCTTGATTTCCGCCGAAAGGAAGTGGTCCGTGCGGCAAAGCAAAATGTCCGGCTGGATACCAATTTCGCGCAACTCCTTCACGGAGTGCTGCGTCGGCTTGGTTTTCAGCTCGCCCGAGGCGCCCATGAATGGAACGAGCGTCAGGTGGACGAACACCACGTTGTCGCGCCCTCTTTCCAGGCGCATTTGCCGGATGGCTTCCAGAAAAGGTAGCGATTCAATGTCGCCCACCGTGCCGCCCACTTCCACGATCGCCACGTCCACGTCGTTTGAGACCTTGCGAATCGCCGCCTTGATTTCATCGGTGACGTGAGGAATCACCTGCACGGTTTTACCGAGGTAATCACCGCGCCGCTCCTTGCTGATGATGGTTTCGTAGATGCGGCCCGCCGTACAGTTGTTGTCACGCAGCATGCGGACGCGCGTGAAGCGCTCGTAGTGGCCAAGGTCGAGATCGGTCTCCGCGCCATCGTCGGTCACGAAGACTTCGCCGTGTTGAAAAGGGCTCATGGTGCCGGGATCGACGTTCAGGTAGGGGTCAAACTTCAGCAGCGAGACCTTCAGCCCACGCGCCTCCAGCAGCGCGCCCACCGACGCCGAAGCAAGTCCCTTCCCCAGTGAACTCACCACACCACCGGTGACAAAAATAAATTTGGCACCCATATGCCTCCCCAAATTGTGTGCTCGGATTTGTGTTCCGGCCAGTCGACATGGTTTGCGGTCTGCGCGAAAACTGCTCGTCGCAGCTTTTTCAAGTGAGAAGATGTACCGAAGCGAACGGACGCACGGAAGGAATCGGTACGGATAATTATCCATCAATCGTCGAGGCGCGTCAATGAGAAATCATTCTTATCGTCTCTGGATCTCACTCTGACCCTGGAGAAAGTAATCATCCTCCGGCAAAGCCGGAGGCTTTCCGGTGGCTGGCCCCTCAAAGGGGCCTGATCGCCACCGCCAACAAACCCCTCACCCGATCACCCCTTCTCCCCTCTTCCCTCTCCCCGGGGAGAGGGAAGAGGGGAGAAGGGGTGATCGGGTGAGGGGTCCATTCGAAACGACAAATCCCCACGACTTGCCGACTCCCGGAACTGTAAAACTCAGGCTGCCACCCCGGCACAGCCGGGGGATCTCCCAACAGATTAGCGCTTGACAACCCGAAATCACGGGCGCATAGGTATGCATATTGCTGGAATAAAAAGCCCCGCGCATCAGGTGACTGGCGCTGAGGGCGTTTTGATGTGACAGCAAGAGAGGCAGGCCATATGGCTCAGACAAGTGACTGCCGCGTTTCCCCCTACTGCCAGACGCCCGCATCTTCAATGGTAACGAACCGTCTCATCCCGGCACGCGCACGGTGTTCCGCGCTCGCCGCTTCGGGCGCAGCCGGATACAAGGTGTTCCTCCAGAAGAAAGCCTGGGCAATGGTGATCCTGCTTATTGCAGCGGCGCAACTGTGCTCATGCTCGATGTCGAAAGACATGACCATGGCGGAGCAAGCGGTAGCGCAATTCCACGAGCGGCTGAATAACCAGCAGGACGACGCGATCTATGACGCGGCGGACGCAGCTTACAAGAATGCCATCACCCGGGAGACGAACCACGGATTCCTTTCCCGAATCCGGCGAAAACTCGGAACGATTAAGACAAGCAGTAAGACAAACTTCAGATTGAATATCGATACCAATGGCACCTTCGTTAACCTCGCATACAAAACCGAATGCGCGAATGGCGAGGCGGATGAGACTTTCGTCTGGCGCGTCGAGGGCGGGCACGTGACCCTGGTCGGGTACCATGTCAACAGCCCTCTCATGCTCACGGATTGATCGCAATCACAGTCCACGCACGAGGGTGGCGATGGAAACGTTGGAGAGCGGCATCCATCCGCTTGCTCCCACTCTGGCCGTCAATTGACGGATTCGGCACTACGGCTCTTTCAACCCTTCCCGAGGCTGGAAAGGTCGGTGAAATCGACCACCGGCGAGAACATTTTGCCGTACCTCTTGGCTTCGGAGAAAAGTCCTCCGCTGGAACCCACGGGGCGCTTGGGCATGTCCTTGATTTCCCAGGGTGACTTGTCAATCAGCGCTTCCGAACTCTTGAGGATCGGGTCGACACCCTCTCGCTTGAGCTTCTCGATATAATCCATCCAGCCGGGGGTGGCGAAGCACTCGATGGGAATGATGTCGCTGAGGGTGGCGCAATTCAACAAATAGCAGCCCATCAGCGGGTAGGTTTCAAACAGCTTGATGTCAAGTTTTCCCGCTGCCAGGGCCGCGTTGGCGTCCTTAGTGGCCCGATGCTCCATGCCCAGCAAATAGAGCTTGTGCGAGATTTCCGCGAGCGCGGCGGCCGCCCCGGTGACCGGCCCGCTGATCGCTCCGCCATCGACAAAGATCATGCCGGTTTTGACCACAAAAGAACTTGTGGAAATCCCCGCGCTGATGCCGGCCTGCTTGACTTCGGCCTTCAACAAATCCTCCAGGGCGGCGAAGGCATTGGAGGGGACGCCCAAATCGATCGAATAGCCGCGTCGGGAGACGGTTTCCTTTTTGTAGTAATTGACGCCCACCTCGATCCAGTCGCCCACCATATTCACTCCATCTTTGACGTGGCCAAGCACCGGCGCCATACTGGCGGAACACTCGGCCACGA
>JASHTZ010000399.1 GCA_030040295.1 Terriglobia bacterium
TCCATTTGGCCGGTCAGCGCCCCATCTTCATCGAACAGGGGGTCGCAATGGTCGGAGAAAGGCAACGAAACCATCCGGCGTCCTGTGAGCCAGCTCTCAATCCGGCAGAAAACCAGGCCATTGCTTAGCTCATGACCCGGCGGCGATGTCGTATAAACCACCGGCGTCCATCCATAAGTTTGTTTGAGCGCCTCCAGCCACGCGCACGAATGGTAAAGGCTCGCGTGAGGATGACGCGATACGAGTTCACCCCATCGAGAATCACCAAGCGGGTCTACTTCGTAAACCGACGCTCCCGCGGATTTCACGTAAGACGGGGAACTCACCAAAATGTCGGGGCGATCAAGAAGTCCCAGCCCTTTTTTGTGACCCGCCATGACTGAATGCATGTTGTCTTCCCCCGGTGGTCTGTTTCCGACGACGAATATTTTTTTGAGCCTTCGCGCCTTAATCTTCCTGAGCGTATTTTCAGCGACGGATTTATTTTGATAACGCGCTCTCTGCGTGGCAATGCAACGTTCGTACTAGACAAATAGTCCTTTAGTGCTAATTTCTTTGATTTTTCTAAGTTTGAATTCCTAAAGGGATTCGCGGCGAAATTGCGTCCAACCAGGCGTGGTTAATATCGCAGGCTAGCGAGGAAATAATATGAGTTGCCGGCTAAGTCCAACGAAACCAGCGCAAGGCCAGCAGATAAGAGAGAATTCCCCACGCACTCATCACTAATAGGCGTACAGCCTGGTGGGCGAGCGGCTGGCCTTCCAGAATGGCTGCGCGCAGGGCATCATTCAGCGCTGTAAGCGGGAGCGCTTTGATGAAGGGTTGAAGCAAGGCAGGAAATCGTTCATAGGAGAAGAAAACTCCGGAAAGAATCCACATGGGCATCATGACCAGGTTGATGAGCCCGCTGACGGACTCAATTTTTTGCGCGCGGCTGGCGGTGAGCAGTCCCACTCCGCCGAAACACAGCGCTCCCAGCGAGCTGATGATGAGAATGGACGTCCAGGAGCCCACGATGCGTATGTGAAAAGCCACAGCGCCGAACCCCAAGAGCAGAACCAGCTCGATCACCATCAGTACAAGCCGGCTGCTGGCCAGAGCCAATAGAAAATCGCTGCGGCGCATGGGGCTGGCCACGAAACGCTTCAGGAGCTTGCGCTGTCGCATGTCGACCAGCGCAAATCCGATGCCCCACATTCCGGAGTTCATAAGGTTCATTCCCAGCAAGCCAGGAATCAAGAAGTCGATATAACGGCTGCCTGGCTCATTGGACACATAGCTGACGGTCGGGATGCTGTTCTTCCTACCTGCGGCGGTCTGCAAGCTGTCATCGGTAACGGTCCTGGCCAGCACACTCTCCGGGCGGGCCGGATCATAATAATAATCGAAGCCATCGACTCGCGGCATTACGATGAGGTCGTATTTTCCAAGGCGAAACTCATTGAAAGCTTCCGAATGGGGGACTACGTCCGCGCGCACTTTTCCCGCCGCAGACGCCGTCCGGAGCAGGTCTATGGTCTTCGCGGCCTCGGGAACGTCAACCACCGCTACGCGGCAAACGTCAGCCGGCTTGTTGCGAAAGGCGATCCCCAGGCCCAATGCCAGCAAAATCGGAAAAACAAATACCCAAAAAACCACTTCCGGCTCGCGGTACATCTCTTTAAGGCGCGCCAACAGCAACATCCCGTAGGCCTTCCAGCGGCCAGCACCGGGCTGAACAGATAATTTCATATACTCCTTGCCGGTTGGTTGAGAATCGACAAGATGATCTCCGTCTGTGAAACCGGATTTCAACCCATTTCGCGCCAGTGAAGAATCGTCTCGGCTTGACGTTTCAGCTTGGAGTTGTTGAAAGTCGATTTTGCCCTGATCTTCTTTGTCCATCTGATCACCCAATCACTGGAACCTCAGTCTTCCCGCATGCGACGGCCCGTCAAGTGGACGAAGACGTCCTCCAGGCTGGCCTGGCGCGTGGTGAGATGCAACAAGTGCCGCTGATGTTTCTGCAAGTCCGAGAGCAAAGCCGGAATGGTTTCATGCGGCTCGCGCACAGTCAACACAACGCGGCCGTCCTCCTCGTGCACGGCTTCGACGCCGGGCAGCGCGCGCCACGTCTCAAGATCGCCAGTCACCTTCCCTGTTGCATCGAATTCCACCATGTGATGTCCGCCGAGACGCTCAATAAGCTCGGCAGGCGTGCCGAGGGCGATGGTAAGCCCATGGTCGATGATGGCGATGCGATCCGCGAGGCGCTCGGCTTCATCCATATAGTGCGTGGTGAGCAGGACGGTGCCTCCGCGCTGCTGGAATTGCCGGATAACATCCCAGAGCTGCCGCCGGCTCTGGGGGTCAAGTCCAGTGGTGGGTTCGTCGAGGAACAGGATTTTGGGATTGGCCACCAGCGCAGTCGCCACTGCCAGACGCTGCTTCTGCCCCCCCGACAGTTTCCCCACCCAGGCGCTGGATTTTTCCGCCAGCTCCATCTCCGCCATCACCTCGTCCACGTCACGCGGATGACGGTAGAAACTGGCAAATAAATCCAGTGTCTCGCGTACGGTAAGTTTCTCTGCGAGACGCGTTTCTTGCAATGAGATGCCGAGCAGTTCGCGAAGCTCGCGATTGTTCGTTCGCCAGTGATTGCCAAGAATTTCGATTTCGCCCGAGCTGGGTTCCAGCAACCCTTCGAGGATTTCAATGGTAGTGGTCTTCCCCGCCCCATTTGGTCCGAGCAGGCCGAAGCACTCGCCCGTGTAGATTTCCAGGTCCAGCCCGCGGACCGCCTCGACATTACCTTCGTAAGTTTTTCGCAACCCCTTGCAACGAATGGCGACGTCCATGGTCCGCATCATAGCGGATTGCAGCGCACGGGGGAACTTACTTCTCCTCTCCCCCGGACGCGCAGGCCGGGACCATAGGAGACCTGCTGCCTTCTGTATCCTGTGTCCGCCATTACCAATTCTTGCTCACGAGTTCAGGTGTTGGCTCGCAATTCCGATTGGGTTACGATGCTGCGTGTGAAACTTTGGCAAATTCATAACTCGATAGGGAGGCTGGAATGATCCTGAAAGGGCAAGTGGCATTGATAACGGGCGCTTCGAGTGGAATCGGCAGGGCAACAGCGGAGCTTTTCGCGCGCGAGGGAGCGAAGGTGGGAGTGAATTACCTCAAAAACCAGAAAGGCGCGGAGGAGGCGGTAGAAGCCATCCGCAAAGGGGGTGGCGAGGCCATCGCGGTTCGCGCCGACGTTGCGCGCAGCGCGGAAGTGCAATCGCTGGTTGCGGCAGTGCGCAAGGCCTGGGGGCGGATCGATATCCTCATCAACAACGCCGGTGATCTAATCGCGCGCCGTACCCTAAAGGACATGACGGAGGAATATTGGGACCAGATCATGAACCTGAATATGAAAAGCGCTTTCTTATGCACGCAAGCCGTTTGGCAGGAGATGGCGGCACGCAAGAATGGTTACATCGTGAACGTCACATCCATCGCTGGGCGAAACGGCGGCGGTGTTGGCGCGGCGGCATATGCAGCGGCCAAGGGCGGATTGCTGACCTACACGAAGGGCATCGCCAAGGAACTTGCACCGCACGGAATCCGGGTAAATGGCATTGCGCCGGGAGTGATCGCCACGCCCTATCACGAGCGCTACAGCCCGCCTGAAGTGATGGCGAAATTCATTGCGAATATTCCCATGAGCCGCGCCGGAACGGCTGAAGACATTGCCGATGTGATACTTTTTCTGGTCTCCCCAGCCGCGCGCTACATGCTGGGTGAGACGGTTGAGGTGAATGGCGGATTACTGATGGATTGAGGTTATGGGACGATCGGATCATCAGGGCTGTGCGCAGGTCATTTCCTTGATTTTGGCCACGAGAACGTTCGGATCGTAGATGGGTTTTTCAAGGTAAGCGTTGGCGCCGGAGGCGGCCATCATGCGCTGGCGGTCGCCTTCCATGGCGTGGGCAGTGGCGAGCAGAATGGGCAGCGACTCGCCGGCGGGGATGGCGCGAATCAACTGCGCGAGTTCCATGCCGTCGATCGGCTGGCCACGGTAACGGCAGTTGCGCAGGGAGACATCCAGCACCAGGGCATCGAAAGACGAATTGGTAACTTCGGCGAGGATGGAATCCACATCCTCGCTGCAAGTCACTTTGAACCCGCCTGCGCGCTCCAGGGATAGGCGGTAGAACTTGGCCACCAGGGGATTGTCTTCCACGACCAGAACTCGAAGCATGGGGTCCAGCCAGATTTAAAAATAGAAAATCATACTTGCTGCGACGGCGCGACGCGTTTCGAACTGTGAAGAACTTCATCCAGCCGCGCCAGGAATCTCTCGCCGTCCAGCGGCTTCTGCCAGATTTCCGGGGTCACCTGGAGGTTCACAAGACGCTCGCGAACTTCCGTGGGGTCATAGCCTGTAACCATGAAGCAGAAAATCTCGCGAATCAGAGCGCCGGTTTGAAGCTGGGCTACCAGATCCGCGCCATCCCCGAGCTCGGCCCCCGGCTGCTGCGGCAGGGCTAGATCCACGATGACGATTCGCGGGCGGAAGCGGCGCGCCGCATCGAGGGCGTCGTCGGCCGTCGCCGCGGTCAGAACATAATAACCCCGCCGGGTGAGCAGGGTTTTGAAGTATTGGCGGAAATCCGCGTCGTTATCCACCACCAGAGCGCGCACGCCGCTCTCCTCCCCAACCGGGCCCAGGGCTTCCTTCCCTTTAACATGCACGGCATCTTCTTGTTGGCGGCGCACGGGAAGCGAAAACGTCACCGTGGTTCCACAACCCACGCCGGCGCTCCACAACTTGATGCGCCCGCCCATCATTTCCACCAGGCTGCGGCAAATGGCCAATCCCAGGCCGCTACCGCCCTGCTGGCGCGTGAAGGTGCTGTCCAACTGGTGGAATTTCTGAAACAGATGCATCTGCTTTTCAGGTGCTATGCCCATGCCTGTATCCTGGACTTCCAGTTCCACGAATCCGCGTTCCGGGAAAGCCCGCGCGCGCAGGGTGATCCAGCCCTTGTCAGTGAATTTTACGGAGTTGCTTAGCAGGTTGATCAGAATCTGCCGGGCGCGCGCCGGATCCGCCAGCACCAGGGGCAGCGCCCGTCCTTCCGTTTCATCGATCAGCGTCAAATGTTTGGTTGCGGCTTGGACGCTCACCACGGCCTTAGCTTCCTGAATCACGGCATTAAGGTCAACCCTGTCTGGAACCAGGCGCAGCTTCCCCGCTTCGATCTTGGCCACGTCGAGCAGGTCATTGACGATAGAAAGCAGGTGTTCCGCGCTGGAATAGACGTCGCGCAACAGCTCGCGTTCCTCATCGCGATTCTCGCAGAGGCCATCGAGGATGAGTCGCGTGAACCCGAGGATGGAATTGAGCGGCGTGCGCAGTTCGTGCGAGGTGGTGGCGAGGAATTCAGTCTTCACGTGACTCAATTCGGCGAGCTCAAGGTTGGCCCGTTCCAGCCTGCGGTTTAATTCACGGAAGTGGCGGATGGTCTCCTGAAAATACGACTCACACATCATATTCAGGTCGAGATTCAGGGCTTTATCCAGTGCGAGCCGCGTGGCCTCGATTTGCGACGGCTCGGGGGCGAGGGCTTTGCCGAGACTTTCCTGGAGGTGAGTGCGCACCACGCCCATGGCGCTGATCATGTAGCGCTGCGGCAGGCCGATCATCACGTGGCGCACACCGATTTTGTAACGCTCGGCGGCGTAATCCTCGTCAAAGGGGCCGCGAAATAAGCGCGCCCCCCAGACTTGCAGCGTGCGCTTCAGGCGCTCGGTCTGCTCTTCACCCCCGGTGAAGACCTTGCCCACGTCAGGATGTTGGGTGATTTGGTCGTAGAAACGCTCCGACATGCTTTCGAGGTAGGGGTCCATGCGTGCACCGACCGCTTCCAGCAAGCGAGCGTCCTCTTCGCTGAAACCCACGTACCGTTTCATCTCCTCGAAGAAGGTCTCGGGCTTTCTAGTCACCCTAGTGGCCTTGTGGTAAAATTGATTTCCTTGAGCGTCACCGAAAAGGAAACATCATACCATTGGAGCGGGCAGGCCTAAAACGTCTTTTGCGGTTTCCCCTCACGTTTCGCCAGAATCTGGTGGTGTTGGTCACATCGCTCGCGGGAATTATCCTGCTGATGGGTCTTTCCGCGTTTCGCCACGGCGCGAGTGTTACTTTCGGAGTAGCGATTGCCGCGCTCGCCGCGCTTTCCGCCGCCGCTGGAACTCTGATGTATTACGAGCGGCGCTCCCGGACGCTCCTCGGTGAGTTGCGCGCTACTCTCAGCAAGATTGCCCCATCGTACCCGGCGCTGGTTCAGATTACGACTCCCCCCCAATGCACGCTGGCCCTCGAAAAAGAAATCCGCTCGCTCGCCGAAAATTGGCGCGATTTTTGCGACCATTACCAGAGCGCGCCTGACACCGAGGGGCTTCAGGCAGAGCACCTGGCCGCGATGGGCGAACTGGCCGCCGGCCTTGTGCACGAAATCCGTAACCCGCTGGCCGGCATTGCGGGTGCCATCGAGATAATCACCAAGGATTTTCCCAAGGACCATCCTGACCGCGAGATTCTGCACGACATTCGGGAGGAAACTCGTCGCATTGAAAAAGTTCTGAACGACCTCCTGGCCTATGCGCGACCCAAGCCCCCTCAATTCGAAGTAGCGGACTTGCCGGAGATCGTGGCGCGGACCTTGCAACTTGCGAGCCAGCAGGTGGGCGAAAAAAACGTGGAGTTCTCCACCCAACTCCCTCCCCACCTGCCGCGGTTTCGCATGGATCCCGAGCAACTGCACCAGGTGTTGCTCAGTCTGGCTTTGAACGGTATTGAGGCACTGGGCCGTGAAGGCAGGATAACGATCGCAGCGCGTGTGCAGCCGGGTTCCGGCATGCCCAATGACCATGATTCCATCGAAATCGTGGTTGCTGACTCCGGCGGAGGGCTCTCGCGCGAGCAGCTTGAGAAAATCTTCCGCCCCTTTTACACCACGCGAAAAAACGGCGCGGGGTTGGGACTTCCGCTTTCCCGGCGAATCATTAGCCAACAGGGTGGAACGCTGAAAGCGGAAAGCGAATTGAAAAAGGGAAGCCGGTTTATCATTCGACTTCCCATGCGCAATGCACTTGTGGAAGCGCCGGCGTTGAAGTCTTAAGGAGTTCGAGCTGGAGACTCAAACTCGAAACTGGGAATAAATTATAGAGCTGGTGAATGATGAGTTTCAGATTGTATCGGGTTGAGTGAAGCCTATGTCTGGCGAGAAAGTTCTGATCGTTGATGACGAAAAGCTTATCCGGTGGTCGGTACGCCGGCAACTGGAGGAATCGGGTTACTCTGCTATCGAGGCGGAGAGCGGCAGGGGGGGCCTGGCGCAGATTCGCGCGGAATCGCCGGACTTGATCCTGCTTGACGTGCGGCTGCCCGACCTGAATGGCATCGACGTCCTGCGCGAAGTCAAGGGAAACAATATTGCCATTCCGGTCATCATGATCACCGGCGACCCGCAGCTCGACGACATCAAAACCGCGATCAAGCTGGGCGCCATCGATTTTGTCAAAAAGCCGCTCGATTTCGACGAGCTGCAAATCACCCTTTCCAACGCCCTTGAGCATTCGCGCTTGCGCTCCGAACGCGACATTTTGCGCGATGAGGTACGGAGGCGCTCTGGCTACCATGAGGTCGTTGGAAAGTCCCCGCGCATGGTCGAGCTGATGAACTTCGTCCGCAAAGTGGCGGTGAGCGAAACCTCCACGGTGCTCATTCAGGGTGAGAGCGGCACGGGAAAGGATTTGATCGCCAAGGCCATCCATTATGACAGCGCACGCGCCGAAAAACCTTTTGTGCCGATCAACTGCTCGGCCATCCCCGAGACCCTGATGGAAGCCGAGCTTTTCGGGCACGAGCGCGGGGCCTTTACCGATGCCAAGGCGCAGAAAAAGGGATTGTTCGAAGTTGCCGACGGCGGCACGCTCTTTCTGGATGAAATCGGCGAGCTCTCCACTTACCTTCAGGCCAAGTTGTTGCGCGCGCTCGAGGAGCAGACCATCCGCCGCGTCGGCGGCGTGAAGGACCTCACCGTGGATATCCGCGTGATCGCCGCCTCCAATCGCAATCTCGAACAAGGCGTGCGCGAGGGAACCTTTCGCCAGGACTTGTTCTACCGGCTCAGCATTATTCCCATCTTCATCCCTCCCTTGCGAGATCGCATGGAAGATGTTCTTCCTCTCGTCGAGTTTTTCATTGAACGATACAACTTCCGGTTTAAAAAGAATGTGAAGGGCATCGCCCAGGAAACCCGTGATCTATTGATGGAATACGAGTGGCCGGGGAATGTGCGCGAACTGAAAAACGCCGTAGAGCGCGCCATGATCCTGGAGGAGTCGGACTGCATTCGCCCCACCTACTTGCCGATCCAGGTGACCGGGCAGGTGCAGGATTTTGACTCAGCTATACCCGTGAAGGCGGATGAAGAGACCGGCGGGGAGGATCGCCCGGCAACCCGTGGCGTTGCCATGTGGCGCCCGCTGCCTTCGGGGAAATTGATTCCGATGCTCCGGCTCCCCAAGCAGGGCACTTCGCTCGAGGAAATCGAGCGCGTACTGGTGAGTCTGGCCCTGCAGCAGTCCGAGGGCAACCAGTCGCAGGCTGCGAAGCTCCTGGATATTTCCCGCGATGCCCTGCGCTATAAAATGACCAAGTTTGGATTTGAAGTGAAGGCGGAGGGATCGCCCGAGTAGTTACTTAAGGAGAATCCATGGGACTTCTTCGTGATTCGGACGTGGAGGAAATCCGCGAGAGGCTCGCTGGAATGCCGAACCCCGTCAAGCTGGTCCATTTTACCCAGGACCTGAATCTCGACTACGGACGTGAAACTCGACAGTTGCTCGAGGAGCTCATGGGGATTTCCGACAAGGTTTCCCTGGAAACCCACAATTTCCTGATTGACAAGGAGAAAGCGGCGGAATACGCGGTGG
>JASHTZ010000400.1 GCA_030040295.1 Terriglobia bacterium
GTTCGAAAGGTTGCTGCCCGCCGAGCTGGTCCAATAAATAATGTTGCACTGGCTTGACTGTATACCCGTCTGCGTGCACGTCCCTTCGTTGCTGGTGAGCGTCAGCGTGCCGGCGTTGATGGCCTCACTCGAGCCGTTCTGCCAAACCGTTCCGGCGGAATAGGTGAGCGTCAGGCCCGTCGCGCCCCAACTCACGCTGGGATCGGAAAATGCGCTGGTCAGGTTGCTGTAATTTGTTCCCCCCGGCACCGGCCCGGCGGAGCCCTGGCCGAAACCAAGCTCACAGCTCACAGCCAACAGCCCGCAGAGCAGGACCGCCCTTACTGATTTTCGCAATGTGTTTTTCATGTCAATCCTCCTTTTTACTGTTAGCTGTCAGCTCTCGGCTGTCAGCTTCACTTGTAGATCGCCGTAATGGTCACGGGCGCGCTCGTTCCGTAGGACGAGCAGGCAAAGGCGTACTCAACGTACTGGCCGAAGCCCGGGGCGGCTGTGTCGCTGACCGTTGTGGTGGTCACGCCCGTCGTGACCGGGGCCTGTTGGTAAATGTCCCAGGCGTTGACGGCGTTGCTTGAAACGCTTACCGACGCCGCGCTGCCCAGGTTGAGAAAGTTCACGCCGTCGTAGCTGGTCTTCGCCTGCACCGTGCACCCGCTGTACGTGCCCGAGATCGTGCCGAACACCCAGGTAACGTGAGCGGCGCTGACGCCCGTGACGGGTGTCGGGTTGGTGGATATGCCTGCTGCGGCGATACTGAGCACAGGATTATCCACAATGTAACCGAAGACCGGAAATCGGTGCGAGCTGTAAGCGTCCGCCATCACCTGCGGAAGGCGCAGCGCCGGAAGCGCCAGCAGCACCGCGCCAATCGCGATGCCGAGTGAAATGATCAAAGAGTTTCTAAAGGTTCGCATAAAGTCTCCCTTGAGTTCATTTAGCCATTTGGTCATTTGGCCAATGAGCCATTCAAAGAAGGCGCGCAAGGGGCGCACGGTTTCAAATGTCCAAATGGCCAAATGGCACGATGACCAAATTTGCTATTTCCCGATGACCTCGTCGTCGTTGTATTCCTGGAAGCCCAACTCGTTCCGCATCAGGTTCACGCTCGAGCGGTCGGAAACCCACGCGCCGGCCTGCGCGAGTTCGTTGATGATGGCGGACATCGCGTAGATCGAGCGCGCCTGCACGTTCGAAGCCACGAGGCGCGGCACGGACGCATCCGCACCGAAGTTCCATTCCACCAGCCGCCGAATCGTCGAGTTCCTGATCTTGTGCGCGATGTAATCCGCCGTGTTCTGCGTGGCGAGCAGGAAGAAATCGGTTTGCGATTCGCCCAGCGCGCGCGAGCCGCTCTGCGTCTGCCCGAGTTCCATGAACATGGCCAGGCACGCCGTGGCGATCTGCTGCTTGTGGTGCTGAATCGAGGGCAGAATCTCGCGGATGCGCCCCTCGATTCCCACCAGCTTGAATTCCGCGCCGTTGGGCAACGAGAGCCCGGTCTTTTCGTGTGCGGCGAGTTGCGTCACCCAGTTCTGCGCCGTCTGCACGTCCTGGCGCGAAGGATTGGGCGGCAGCATAATCATGGGCACTCCCAGGGAGTTGCGTTCGCAGGCGATGGCGTCAATCCGCTCCAGATGTTTCTTCACAAACCAGTGCGGATACATGGCGCGCGTCAGCGGAATGCCCCAGAAATTCGCGCCCTCCTGCTCGTGCGTGAAGATGCACGCCTTGTCCGTGGGCAGCAGAACGTATTCAAAGCGATTCGAGCGGTAGCCCCACTGCTCGAGCGCGTAGAGCGTTTCGCCGTCGTCGTAAATGAACGGCGGCAGCGTGGGGTCCACCGAGTGCGGGTCGGTGTGCCAGCGATAGAACGTGAGCGCCTGGCGGTCGCACATGCTGCGCAGGCGGATGCGGTCGCCGTCAACCCTCATCACTTCTTCGTAGCAGGCCGCGCCGAAATCCTGCATGCGCAGCGCGCAGCGCACCACGTCTTTCCAGGCCTGCGAGTGCCACGAGCCGCGATGATCTTTCCATTCCAGCCCGTTAAAAAAATTGTCGCGAATGAATTCGCACACTTCCTTGGCCTTCGCCTCGGTCTGCTGCCCCGCGCCGGTATTGGAAACTGGAAACTTGAAATCAGAAACCGGACCGTCTTCCAGTTTCGAGTTTCCAGTTTCCAGTTTCGTCACGTCTCCCGGAACAACTTCCCATCGCGCCGACATAATGGGCAGCTTGCAGGCGCGCAGCGTGCCCGCCACCTGGCCATCGCCTCGCCGCATTTCCTGATACGTCCAGATGCCGTTGATGCCTTCCAGCTTCGGGTTGTATTCGCCCAGCTCGCGAATGAATCCCGAAGTGATGGGAGTGCCGGGAAGGCCCATGACGGGAACCCAGCCGGCGCGAATGCGCTCCGAGTAAGCCGCCGCCGTGATCGGCTCAGGAGCAGGCTGGGGCGGGAGGGGATTCTGCGGCGCGACGGGCAAACCGCCGGTTGTGGTCATGGGAGACGGCGTAAGTGGCAAGCGATCGGCGGCCAAAGTTGCCGGCGGTTGGATCGTTGCGGGCGAAGTTTGAAGTCTGAAGGCTGAGGGATGAAGGCCGATCTCGCGATCGGCCAGCGCCACGGCCTTATCGATTTGTGCCTGCAAGTCCTTCGACGCGGATCGCCCCTCGCGCAGCAGCGCGCGCATTTGGTGGCCATTCCCTGAGCTGTGTCCGTTGCGCTTTTTCATCATTTGCTATTCACCCTTCAGCCTTTCATCAAAACAACCCGGGTAGCCACGGTCAGTGCCTTTCTGACCGTGGGTACGTTCCGAGCGGCGCGCACGGCGGGTAATCCCGATCCTCAAAGCCCACGGTCAGAAGATCGCTGACCGTGGCTACCCAACCTTCTCTGTGTTCATCCGCGTCGCCGGCGGTCATAGACCGCCGCTACAAAACCATCTGCGTCAAGCCGCCCACGATCGGCGCTCCCGTCAAAAATGCCTGTTCCGAGAAAGTTGCCGGAGCGCCGTGCGCGGCGTTCACCACCAGGGCGAGCGCCCAGAAGCGGTCGGCGTGCCCGCGGTCGGTGTGCTCGGCATCGAAGCGCACGTTGCCCGCCGGCGTCACGAAGCGCTTCACGGCGTTGATGTCCGCGCGCACTTCGCGATTATCGGGAATGCGCACCGTGCGGTCTTCGAATGCCTTCTTCACCATGGGCGTGATGCGTTCCTTGAACGCCGCAGTGAATTGCACAGGCTCGACGATGGAGCCGTATCGCTGCACCAGGTGCTCGGCCAGCATCATGCCCAGGCCGGATTGGTCCACGCCCACGCGCCGCAAGGCAGCCCGATTGTTTTCGTAGGGGCGGCCCTCGTGGCCGCCCTGGGCAGGCACGAGGCCTGCCCCTACGCCCTCTATCAGTCTGCAAATCTGCTTCTCCTGCTCATCAAACGAAATTCCCTTCAGGGTCAGCAGGTGGCGCGACCACAGCACGCCGCCGGCTTTTTCAAACAGCCACGCAATCGTCAGGTCGCGCTTGCGGCCGATGTCGATGCCCAGGTAGAGCTCGGGGGAGACGGTAGACGGCATACGGTAGACAGGGCTTTTCCCGCATGCCGTATCCGGTCTACCGTCTACGCTCATTTCCGTGCTCGCCTCCTCGTGCACGCACGCCGAAATCATTTCCATGGGAATGTAATTCTGCGCGTCGGAGAGGAACTGGCAGCCGTACTCCTGGAGCCACGTCTCTTCGTCATCGCACCCGGCGCGGAGCAAACCGATGTCCGCCGGAAGGCCCTGGCGCACGGCTTCGTAGATGTCGATCTTGTGGCCGGACCAGAGGGAATCCGGTAGGGGCAACCCTTGTGGTTGCCCTTCCGCCCCGGCTGTGTCAGGACCCAGGGCAGGCACGAGGCCTGCCCCTACGAGACCGGCCGCCTTGGCGATTTCAAAAAACTTTCCCGCCGTGCCGTTGGGCGTCGAAATCACTTCAATGGAAAATCCCCGCGTGATGATGGGGAAGCACGCGGCGTAGATCTTGTGCGCGTCGCCGTGGAAGGCGAACTCATCCAGCACGATGTTCCCGGAATATCCCCGCGCCGTGTCGGGATTCGCGGGCAGGCCGATGATGCGCGACTGGTTGTGGGGGAAATAGACTTCCATCGTCGTCTCGTCCGATTCCTGTGTCGCCGAGAATTCCCGCAGAATCCTGAATTCCTTGAAAGTGCGGCAGAAGTCCTTGACCTTTTCCATGAACAATCGGGATTGCCGCTCGCCTTTGGAAATAATGACGTACTGCGTGCGCGCTTCCATGCACTTCAGGACGGCGCGAAGAGCCGCGGCAAAACTTTTGCCGCTCTGCCGGCTCCACACCGCCACCTTGAGTTGTGAGTCGTCCTTGATCCAGCGGTATTGGTAGGGCAGAACGGGAACGCGGCTTCTCCACTCGAAGGAATCCGGCGTTTCCGCCGGCTCCGGCTGCGAATGCGCCTCACCGAATTGCGACGACTGGAAGATCGGGTGAAGAGGCGCGCTCAACGTTGCCGCCGTTGGCATCTCCGGCCCCTGGCCGCGCCCCGGCCCCGGATCCAGTCCCAAACCCTGGCTGGTCCTGCCGCATTGCGCCGCGCTCCAGCCCCGCGTTCCCGACGACTTTGAATTTCTGCGTTTTGCCATTGCAATTTGCCTTGCTCGTTGATGCTTCGTAGGGGCAACCCTCGTGGTTGCCCGAGGGCGGCCACGAGGGCCGCCCCTACGGAGCTTCTGGCGCGACTTCCGCCCTTCCGGGGGCCGTAGCCACGGTCAGTGACGTTCTGACCGTGGGTTCTTCCGCCATTCAACGCCCACGGTCAGAAAATCGCTGACCGTGGCTACCAACTCTTCGTTTCCACCTGACCCCTCACCCCAACTCCCCTCTCCCTCTTCCCTCTCCCTAGGGGAGAGGGAAGAGGGGTGAAGGGGTGATAGGGTGAGGGGTTTCTTCCCCCGTCAACTAAACCCCGGGCTTCCTGTTCAGACGACCCCAACCGTCGGCTGACGGACTGCCCCTCCTCATTTGAGGAGGGGAGCTGTTGCCGGCTCCCCTCGTGATACAGGAGGGGCCGGCCCGCGAGGCGGGACGGGGGTGGTTACCACCGCTGCCGGCGGATCGTCATCGGCGAGCCCGAAAATTTCCTTCACCCTGCGCAGCACGTTCCTCTGCTGGGTCTCGCGGTCGATCTCCTCGCCGTTACCGGGCTTCAGTTGCCCGGTCTTGTAGAGGAATTCCTGCTCCTTCAGGTTTTGCGCGCGGACTTTTATGAAAAGCGTTCGCGCCGAAATGAGCTGCGGGATGGACATCTTATCCATCAGCTCCCAAAGCTTGGCCAGGATTGCGGCATCCAGTCCGGCATCGCCGCCGAATGCTTCAATTGCCGCTTTGGTGACAGCAATCTTTATGGCCACCAATTCCTTCTCCGGTACCCAGCGCTTGTAGCGATAGTTTTCGACCATGGCCTCGGTGACCGGAAGATGGAATGTGCCATGGATCAGGCCCACGATTTCCGCCGAGGGTATCCCCTGGTCGAGCCAACCTTTCACGTGGAAAGCTACGCCAGGGTACCGGCCATCCAGCTTTTCGATTTCGGTCAGCCGGAAGGTTGTGCGCTGTTGCCCGGGAAGTTTTTTCCGCATCATCACGCTTCCCTCGTATTCTTCCAGGCCATCGCGGCTTTTGTTTCCTGTTCGCGGGCGACTTCCTGCGCTGCTCTGGCTTCGATTTTCTTTTCAAGAAGGTGCTCTTGTTCAGGCACCCAGCGGGCTTTGCGAAAATACGCGATCGCAGATTTGGAAAGGCAAACCTGGTAGCGCCCGAAAACCAGCTCGACGATTCGCCTGGAGGAAATGCCTTGGGACAGCCATTGCCGTAACTGGTCCGCGAGGCCGGGATGCTGGTAATCAAGCTTTTCGACCTTGGTCAGGTCTTTACGCATTCGGCGCCACCTTCCTGCCTCGGCGTGAGGGATTCATCACAATTCCGCGCCGGCTGTTGCGGATCCTCGCGCGCTTTGCCTCCTCGCAGGCGATCTGCTCTTCCACCAGCACCTGAATTCTCTGTTGCATGGCCATTTCGTGCTCGCGCACCCAGCGCCGCCGCCGGAAGCGCGCCACCGGCGTTGCCGAAATGCTCAGCTTGTACTTCTCGAAAACGAGCCGCGGAATCGTGCGCACCGGGATTCCGTGCAAAAACCACTGGCGCATCTGGTCCGCCAGGCCCGGATATTGGTGGTCGAGCATCTCGATCTTGGTCAGGCGTCTGGTTTGGGTCATAGTTGCATCCATCCCGCGATTTGGTCATTTAGCCATTTGGTCATGTAAGTATCACCGGCATAACCAGGGGCCTTAGAGTGCTTGGCTCCCAAATGGGCCTGCAAGAAACCTCTCAACCGGCTTCGTCCCTCAGCCACCTTCTCTTTAAGGGAGAAGGAAAACAGTTCATTTCCCTCTCCCGTGGGGAGAGGGTGGTCCCGCGCAGGCGGGATCGGGTGAGGGGTCTATTAAACGCGCGTCACACGCGCGCTTGTTTCAAATCGCCAAATGAGCAAGTGGCTCAATGACCAAATCATCTTGCCTCTCCCAGCGCCACGCAGCGGCGGTCGTATTCATCCACTCCGTTGGCGGTAATGCGCGTCCAGAGGATCACCTCCGCCTGGCCGACTTTCTTCTCCGTTCCCAGTTCCACCCAGCCGCGATCGCGCATGTAACGCAGGTGAAATTCCACGCCGGTCAAATTCACCGGGCGCAGGCAGTCATCCAGGTAGATCACGATGCTCCGCGGGGTGACGGGCTGAAGTCCGCATTCGTTCAAGTAGCGAAGAACCTCCGTGCGGTCCAACTCTTGCTCCGATTTGGTTTTCACCTTGGCCATTGGCAATCCTTCGAAAGGAAATTGAAACTGGAAACTCGCAGCCGCCCACGAGATGGTCGAATTTCGTCTTGCTCGCTCAGTCGCCCTCCTGCGCGTAACTCAAAACGTGCTCGATCTTTCTGGACATCAGGCGGAGCTCGCGGCCGATCTGCTCGCGCTCGGCGGCGATTTTTGCCACCTCCTCGCGCGTCGCCATCATCAGTCCCTTCAGCTCCATCACCTGGTCGGAAACCAGGTTCTGCGTCTCAATCGCTCCCGCCACGCGCTCCAGCGATTCCGCGCTCTTTTCCAGGCTGCCGGGGATTCGCAACACCTCGCGCGTGGCGCCCGAAAACAGCCGGTAAGCTCCCACGCCCGCCATGCTCGCGCCCAGGAAGCCTCCTGCACCCATCAACAACGCCTGAATTTCCGCCGCAGCGATCATTAGCTCCTGACTCCTGCACTCCGAACTGCCGCGCTTGGCAAAATTTGCCTCCACAAGCCCTCATACAGCGCATGCTGGCCGGCGAATTGCAGAACCGCGGAAACCAGGAGTGTCAGAAATCCGTGGATCGCCGTCGTGGCGTCCGGCCAGTCCACCGTCAGGCTGTGCGGCGTGTGCGCAAACTGGATTCCCATTGAGGTCACAAGCGCCGTCGCCGCACTGGTGGCCACGCAAACCTTGGGCCGTGCCTGGTCAATCCAAGCCAGCGCCTGGGCTTGTAACCGTTTTGCCAATTGAATGAAAAAAGGCATCATGAAAGTAACTAATGCCTGGGTTTGAATCGTATTCTGGTCCATGGTGCTTTCTCCTTTGTCTGTTGTAGCGCGGGTGTCCCCACCCGCCTCGCGGGCGCAAACACCCGCCACGGTTTCGCGGGTGGGGACACCCGCACTGCAAATGGCCCCGCACACGGACTGCCCCTATGCCGTAACCGTCGCCAAATCTTTTTCGAGGCCCGCCAAATCAAACCCGCTGGGCGAAACTCCATTCGTCTTCAGCCAGTCGGCTGAAATCAACGCGTATGCCTCGCTGCAATACTTCTCGAACCACGCCCACGTCATTTTCTTGAGCTGACCCCAGGTGATGCAGGTCAGAAAACCGGGACACGAGCCCGCTGTCGCACCGGTGTCCCCGCCGTCGTACCCCAGCACGTAAACCGCATGCCCGCCCCACGAGCCGGGCGCGGATTCAGCACTCGCGGCGCTGGGGTCGATGTCCCAAACGTCCTGCGCCTGCGCAGTGAGCGGCAATTCCAGGCCGATGTAGATGCCACCGAAGAGCCAGATGGCGGTTTCAATCAAATTGGCGCGCGCTCCGCTTCCGGCATCGCCGTTCGCAAGCTCGACGGCCGCAAAGGCGTTCAGCGTTTGCCCCTCGAAGCCCTGCTGGCGCCAGTCGCTTAGCACATCGAGCTCAACGCCGCCCTGGTCCGTTGCTGGATCGGACGGGTTGTAGCCATCCCACTTCTCGTAGTAATCGAGAATGGTGGAGTCGGGCACGGTCAGCTCGCGGCCGAGAGCGTTCCGCGTCCACGACTGAATTGCGTGCCCCACCGCGGCAATCGTGCAGCAACCCAGTTGGTCGTTTAACATCAGACCCCAATCGGTGATTCCCATGCTGTAATCCACCGCTGCTGGAGGCGCAGGTAGCGCCGGCGCGAGATATCGAGCCAGTTTCAAGGTCCGTGAATCGCGTCGCACCGCCTTCTTCCCGAGTTTCATGTTGGAGTATTTGGTCATTTTTCCTTTCGCCATTTGGCGATTCTTAAATCGGGCCGCGGCCCTGCCGCCCGACATAGGGGCGCAAGACCATGCGCCCCTACAATTTCTTCAATCGGTGATCCTTCTTCGCGAGCTTGTTGTACGCTCGTTTAAAATCCTTCGCCTTCCAGTGCTTCGCCTTTGCCGAATTGGCAACTCGCGCTTTCATGCTGGCGGTGGCCGCTGCCGGCGGCACCAGCGCGGCAATCTCCGTCACCGCCTGGGTGAGCAGCGCCACAACGCTCGTCACCGTGCTTTGGGTTGTGGCATTCTTGATCTGCGCGGCGTTTTCAAGCTGCTGCACGTTGCCGTTCACCGCCTCGAACGCCGATTGCACTGCCTGAAGGTTCGTGGCCGTGGGCGAGGCCTTGTAAGTGTCCAGAGTTTTCGCCAGAGCGCTGAAGCCGTCTTCCACCAGCGTCACCACCGGCGCCAGTGCCGGGTCAATCACATCCACCAGGCTGGCGGCAATCGGCGCGGCAACTTCCGCATCCTGTTCCGCCGTGTTGACCCACGCCGGAATCGTGCACGCCTGCCAAATCATTACGCTTGCCAACAAAACTCCCAAGATTGGTCTCTTCATAACTCCCTCCTTCGAATCGCTTGCGCGATTCGTCCCTTCTTTTGCGCTCCCTGCCTGGAGAATCCTCACGCGTCCCAACGTTGCGTCTCGCCGCGCTGCTTCCTGCTGCCGATAATCCACAGGACCACGGCGAGCAACGCGTTCAGGACGACCAGCAAGGCGAACAACTTCACAATCAGCGACATGATTCACCTCGGCCCCATTCGGAAGATGATCCAAGGAGCCGACGATCCAAAAAGCAGCAATAGGAAACGGTCAAATATGAAGATCGTTAACTTTCTCCGGAACTCGCGAGATTGAAATCGCAAACTGTTTTTCATGGCACATCCTCAGCTCCTCACGCTCGTGGCACGCTAACGGCCTGCTGGCTAGCTGCGACCCCGGCACTTTCACCTTCCATGCCGGGGCCGGAAGCCGCTGTGGGAGGTCCCGGGTCTTTTCCCGTCGCGTACCACTCGAGTGCGCGCGGGTCGTTGAGCCGATAGAGATTCACCAGCCGAATCAAGTCCGCGGAGTAGCTGGGGTTCGTGGAATATCCACAGTGGTCCCGGTCAAGCTGGGAGGTTTTGGGCCCCAGCCGCTCCGCAAACTGCTTCCAGTCGGCGCGTGCTTCAAACGCCGGCTGGTATCGCGGCCCGCGCAGGAGAAGAGCGTGGGCGCGAAAGGCTTCGGCTAAATTCGGGAAACGCTGAAATTGCGCGAGGATGTATTTCTTCTGACCGTTTTCGATTTCCCAGGTCTCGGCGTCGAAGTGGCCGTAGTCCTCGGTCGGAATCAGCGATTCGGAACTCGATTTTTCTGGCGCCGTGGCCGGAATCCGGAATTCGGAATCCGGAATCGTCTTCCTGTGGGCCGGGTTCGCTTGCTGTGTTGATGCTTGCGCGCTCGGGGAATGGTCCGGGCCGAAATGGCAGTACTTGATTCCAAAAGGATTGTTGGCCAGACGGAAAAGCGTGCTGCTTCCCCAGCCCAACTGCGGCGTCGCGCTTTCCAAAATGGCTTGCGCAATGGTGACGCATGCCGGAATTTCAAACTGGCCCTGGTTTTCCACCGCCGCGGGCGTGACGCGCAGCAGGAATTGCAATTGCTGCCGGGTCAAAGGCCCGGCGGTTGCCGGTTCAGGCGGATGAGTTGAAGAACCTTGCGTTCCGGCCCGGGAACTGGGAGCAGCGGTTTCGCATGCCGCCGCCGGGCCCGGAGTGACCGCGGGTTTGTTCGTCACGTCGCTCGGAAATGTGTCTGCGATGACCAATTCAACCTCTTCACGGCCGCAGTTCAGTATTTCACCATCGAAAGATTTTTATAATTAGTACACCCACATACGGTTAGTACCCATAGCGTTACTATAGAAGGGACAGTGATGCGCGTTGTGAATGCCGTCGACATAAAATTATTCGAGAAAGTGTTGCGCGAAACTTAGGATTTGCACAGTGGTCAAACCTCGGGAAGAGGTGCCGCTTTGGCCGGGGAGATCGCACTTCTTA
>JASHTZ010000040.1 GCA_030040295.1 Terriglobia bacterium
TTTTCTGCGGATGGATTCCTCCATTGACTTGGAGGAGCGCGGAGTGAACGGAACCCAGGCGGACGTTGCCATGCGCGGGGGAACTTTCGAGCAAACGCTGATCCTGGTGGACGGTTTTCGCATGAACGACATGCAAACCGGACATCACGACATGGACCTGCCCTTTTCGGTGGATTCCTTTTCGGAGGTAGAGGTTCTGCACGGCGCGGGCTCAACGATTTATGGTTCTGACGCGGTGGGAGGTGCGATCAACTTCATTACTCAGGCACCACGCTCCTCGGAGCTTCGCGTGCGGACGGGTTTCGGCAATTTTGGAGTCAATCAGGAAGGCGCCACCGGAAGTTTGGTTACCCGCAGCCTCGCGGAAGAGCTTAACTTTTGGCGCGACTACTCCTCGGGATTCATGCCGGACCGTGACTATCGCGATCTTGCCCTCAGCTCTCTTACAAATTTTTCCACCTCGCTGGGTGCGACGGAACTTATCCTGGCGCACAACGACCGCCCGTTCGGCGCCAACCAGTTCTACGGGCCTTACGATTCCTGGGAGCACACCAACACTTATTTCCTGGGGTTCAAGCAGGACCTGGGGAAATCCACACAGGTTTCATTCGCCTATCGCCATCACCGCGACCGCTACGTGCTTTATCGTGAGGACCCGCTTTACTACCAGAACTTGCACGCGCTTCAAAGCTATCAAGCGGCTCTGAGGAGGCGCCAGGGGCTCAGCAGGAACGTACACTTTTTCTATGGCGGGGAAGGCTACAGCGACAGTATTCACAGCACAAACCTGGGAGACCATACGCGTGGGCGCGTGGCAGCTTATGCCGCCCTGGATGTTCGTGCGCTCAATCGGTTTTCACTTAATATCGGCGCCCGCGAGGAGGTCTATCGCTCCGTGCAAGGCGATTTTAGCCCCAGCGCCAGCGCCGGTTATTGGTTGAATTCACACTTCAAGCTTCGTGGCAACGTCAGCCATGCATTTCGCGTCCCTTCGATGACTGATCTCTACTATCACGACCCCACGAGCGTCGGAAACCCCAACCTGAAGCCCGAGCGCGCCTGGGACTTCGAATCCGGATTTGAATGGAACGCGGCTCGCCACCTGCAGGGCGACTTCACCTTGTTTCAATTGCGCGAGCAGGACGTGATCGACTATATGCGCGACTCTCCCACTGCGGTCTGGGAGGCCACCAATATCGATCGGCTGCATTTTGATGGATTCGAAACCTCCCTTCGGGCGCCTCTACCGCATTCGCAAGAGATCGATCTTGGTTACACAGCTATGCACGGCTACCACGAATCCTTGCCGCCCGGGACGGAATCGGAATATGCGTTCTGGTACCCGGTACAATCCGCGGTGTTCTCCTGGAACTCCCACTTGCCCCACGGTATTCTCCTTCGCTCCCGGACGGGCGTTCTTGACCGCTACGAATATAAAACTTACGGCGTGTGGGATGTATATCTGGCGCGATCCGCGGGCCGAATCCATCCTTTTGTCCAACTCACCAACCTGACAAATTCCTCCTACCAGGAAGTTCAGATGGTTGCCATGCCGGGCCGGGCCGTAGTTGCCGGAGTCGAGGTTGTTGTCTTTTCAGGCAAAAAGTGATGTAGAGCGGGACGGCGTATTTCGCGAAACTGGAAAGTGACCCGATTCAGATGTGGAGAGCGGCAGGAGTGGATCGCGATGCGGGGACCGGCAATGGAGCGCGGGGGTCAAGGGTTGAGAATCAGCGCGCCGAAAGCAACTTTTTTTTGGTTCGCGGAATCATGCATGAAGGGTGGGCAGACCTAGTACGATGGTACTATTTCTTCGATTCTGCCAATGTTGACAACCTTTGCGCCTATGCTATACTCGAAATGTTCGAGTCTTAGAACGCTCGAACGCCTGCCGGATGGGACTCGCGCTTTCATTACGATTTCGGGTTCGCAGTGGCTACCCTGCCGTCAGCCTTTCACCTTCTGATTAGCCTTTGAGGCGCCGTGGAAGTCGCAACCTGCAAAAAAGAGATGGTCATCGAAATTCCTGTTGATGTGGTGCAGCGCGAAGCCGCTTCGGTTGCCGGGCAGTTCGCAAAGCGCGCGCGCATTCCCGGCTTTCGTCCGGGCCACGCGCCTGCCTCGGTCGTTCGCCAGCACTTCCGCGACGACATCCGCAGCGAAGTCGCGCAGACCCTGATTCCTCGCTTCTTCGAGACGGCAGTGAAGGACCACAAATGGGAGATTGTCGGCCAGCCGAGATTCGAGGAGCTGAAATTTGAGGATGATCAGCCGCTGACTTGCAAGGCGACCTTTGAGATTTATCCGGACTTTGAGCTCAAGTCCTACAAGGAACTGGAAGTGGAGGAGACGCCCGCCGAGGTTACCGATGCCGACGTGGACAAGGCGGTGGAGGAGCTGCGCGAGGGCGCGGCGACTTTCGAAGTGGTTACGGACCGGCCTGCCGCGGACGACGATCACGTGACGGTGAGCTACCGCGGCCATGACGTGGCCTCGTCTTCCAGCCCGGCTTCTGAAGCCAAGGAAGCCGTTATTCACCTCGGTGGGAAGCATACCGTCGAGGCATTCACTGAGAACTTGCGCGGCGCCAAGACCGGAGAGACGAAGGAATTCCCCGTCACCTACCCGGCCAATTATCCGCAAAAAAACCTGGCAGGCAAGACTTACAGTTACCGGGTGGAGGTTCAAAGCATCAAAAAGAAGGTGGTGCCTGCTGCCGATGATGAACTGGCAAAATCGGTGAGCGAGTTCTCCACATTGGAGCAACTGCGTACCAAGCTTCGGCAAGACCTGACGGAAAACGCCCGGCGCGAGGCGGAGAACGCCACCCGGCAGAAGCTTGCGGAAAAACTTCTGGAAGCGCACACGTTCCCCGTCCCTGACTTGCTCGTGGAAGCCCAGATGGACCGCAAAATTGAGCGGACCTTGGGCCAATTACTGGCGCAGGGCATCGACCCCCGCGAAACGCAGGTGGATTGGCGGAAAATCCGTGAGGATTCGCGGCCCGATGCAGAGAAGGAAGTGCGCGCGTCGTTGGTGCTGAACCGAGTGGCTGATGCCGAGAAGATTGAGCCGACGGAAGAGGAAGTGGACGACATTATCCGGGATATGGCAAAGGAGCGCCACATCACTGCGGCGGAATTGAAGACGCGCTTGACACGCGATGGAAAGCTGGATACACTGAAACATACTCGCCGAAATCAGAAAGCGCTGGACTTCGTATACCGCAACGCGAAAATCAATCGGAAAAGTGCATGAGTTGCCGGCGTGGGGGCAGTGAGCCCGCGATTGAAAGCATGAACAAGCAGCCGAACATGACGCTGATTCCCATGGTGGTGGAGCAGACCAACCGTGGCGAGCGCGCGTATGACATCTATTCACGCCTTCTGCGCGACAATATCATTTTCATCGGGACGCCGATTGACGATAACGTCGCCAATCTGGTGACTGCCCAATTGCTCTTCCTGGAAGCCGAGGACCCGGAAAAAGACGTGTCTCTCTACATCAACTCCCCGGGAGGCGTGGTGACGGCGGGGATGGCGATTTACGACACCATGCAATTCATTCGCCCGGACGTCGCCACCATCTGCATCGGGCAGGCCGCCAGCATTGCCGCGCTGTTGCTTGCGGCAGGCACTCCCAACAAGCGGTACGCGCTGCCCAATGCGCGCGTGCTGATTCACCAGCCCACCATCGGCGGGCTCTCCGGGCAGGCGACCGACATTGATATTCATGCCCGCGAAATTCTGCGTATTCGCGCCAGCCTCAACGAAATCATGGGAAAGCATACGAACCAGCCGATAGA
>JASHTZ010000401.1 GCA_030040295.1 Terriglobia bacterium
CCAGCGGCGGCGGCGGGGAGAGCTTTGAAGAAAGGAGACAGGTATCAGGAGAGCTAAGCCGGATGTGGGGTGTGATTCCGGCTTGTAGTTCCTGTTAATTCGATTCATGAAAAGGCGTACTGCCATCAAAATCGTCGCCTTGAGCGCGCTGGCGCCGCGCATGGAGGCGATTTATGCTCATTGTCCCCCCCAGTCGGATGAGCTTGCTGCATGGGCGGCCGCCGACTACCAATTGAAGTTTTTTAGCCCGGCGGATAATGACCTGCTCGATCAGCTTATGGAGTTGATCGTTCCCGCCGACTCACATTCCGGCGGCGCCCATGCCGCGCGCGTGAGCCTCTTCGCGGATCACATGGTCGGAACGGGCAGTGAAGCGGGGAAGAATGAATGGCGCAATGGCTTACAACTTTTCAAAGAGGAAGCCTCGAAATCCTCCGTCGCGGATGCCCTGGCGCACGCCGCGGCCGGCGAGGCGGATCCACGCTCGGCCCTTGAACACTTTTTCATCACCTTGAAGCAAATGACCGTGAACGGTTACTATTCCTCCGTGATCGGCATCCATCAAGACCTGGAGTACCAGGGCAACACCTACCTTTCCGAATTTCCAGGCTGCCCGGGCCGCTAGCTTCATCCGCCCGAATTCTCATCGCATTTGATTTTCGGAGCTTGCGATGTGGCGCCGGTTTCGTCCTGGCTGAACCGGTGAATGCCAGGCTCCATTTTAACTCCGCGGCTTGCGTTATCTGCGGGGCACGACACTCTACATTAGAATTTGACAGGGGAGAGAGCGTGTGTCATGATGTGTCGTGTACGATGCGTCGTGTACGATGCGTCGTGTACGATGTAATGTGAGATTCCGGGGCATCTTATGCCTATTTCTACCAAGCACGTCGTGGTCAGTGTCTGGATTGTGGTCGGCACCGTATGGCTGGTGGGCGCATTGGCCGCCAAGAGAACGGTGCGCACCCAGTCGCCTCTGTTGCGCCTCATTCAGCTCGCCTTGGGGATTGCGGCTGTGGTCATAGGCTTCACCGGGCGTTTCGAATTTGGATGGCTCATGTGGCCGGTCATTCCCTCTACCCCGGCAATCATGGATGCAGGGCTGCTTCTGTTGATTGTCGGCGCGGCATTTGCCATATGGGCGAGACTATACTTGGGGGGTAACTGGAGCGGTAACGTTACGGTGAAGGAAGGCCACCAATTGGTGAGACGGGGTCCCTACGCGGTCGTTCGCCACCCTATCTATTCCGGTCTGACGATGGCATTTCTGGGCACCGTTGTGGTTGCTCGCGAAGCCCGCGGCTTTGTCGCTCTGGCACTGCTGCTGGTCATGCAGGGGTCAAAAATCCATATGGAAGAGCGGCTGATGATTGAACAGTTCGACGGGGAATATCTTGAATACCGCCAGCAGACGAAGCGATTGATCCCTTTGATTTGGTAGCCGGTGTTGCATGGTTGCGAAGACCACCGCGTACTTCACCGTTTGAGGTGATGCATGTCGGAACGCACTTCGAAGCTCTTCCAGATGGCCGAGGAGATCGACCGCAATCTCCGAGATTTGCGGCGCAGCCTATGGAAGCCCGTTGAGGAGGAGACTGCACGCATCAGCGTCACCCCGCCGCAGCGGACGGTGATGCAGCTCCTGTTTAATTCCGAAGGGCTCAGTTTGAAGGAACTCAGCCGGCAGGTGGGCCTGTCGCACTCGACAGTCTCAGGCATTGTTGACCGCCTCGAAAGAAAAGGCCTGCTGGAGCGGCAACCGGATCCTCGCGACCGGCGGTCCGCCCGCATTCTGGTTCCTCCACAGGTCCGCAGGCACGGGCGCGCGAGGATGAAATCGCTCGCCCTTCATCCCCTAGCGGAAGCCCTGCGACGTGCCAGACCGAAAGAAAGAAAGCTAATCAGCGAGGGACTGAGCGCGCTTCGGCGGCTTCTTGGGGAATCCGCACAATAAGCGACAATGCGAAAGCGGGACCAATCGTTATCGGAGTCTCACCATGGTGCCGGTCGCTAATTGAGAGGAATCAGCGGGCGGAAGGCGTGGTGCCGCCCCCAGCGATAGATGAGAAAATCTCGATCGAGGGTAAGAATATCTCCAGTCACGAATTCTTCACCCAGGGCGATGAGGCAGGCATCGGCAAGATCAATTTTAAGGTCGTGATACCTGCGAAGTAGGCGTTGGACGGCCTGCGCTCCACTCGTGAGGTTGAAGGGGACTTGGAAGATTCCTGCCGACACGTTGGCCATGACGGCTTCCGGCGCGCCTTTAAATTTCCGCAGCAAGTAACAGCTTTCTGCGATAACAGCTTCACAGGTGATCAGCGGCGCCTCGATCGTCGCGATGGCGTCGACGCAGCGACGGTGAAATCGTTCACTGCGGTCGAGGAGGGCGACGATCACGCCGGTGTCCAGCAAGACGGGTTTCACCGGCCGAAGCCCCTCAGGTGCATCTTGTTGGAGCCCAGGTCCGATTTCCCGGAGGAGAACTTGCCTAGACCCAGCACTGTGCGGCCGGCCTTGCCTGTGTGGCAGGCAGCAAGGAGCCGCAAACCTTCCCGCACTGCCCGGGAGGAGCTCCAACCTTTGCGGCTTATCAATTGGTCCAGCGCTTTCCGTGAGTCTGAGTCGAGCCTAGCGTGGATTGTTGAGTTCACATCATCGATTGTAGCACAAAATAAGGAATGTAATACACTGAACCAGGGGACTTGAGAAGAAACACTTCCCCTTAGGTTGCTGCTGCTCAAGGATTGAACTCAATCTCATCCAAAGGGTAAACCGGGCGCGAGACGCGGTGGAAGGGAATTGAGCGGATGTTCGGCGTGCTGACGCCGGGCGTGTCCACCATCACGATTTTTGCTGCGAAGGGTTTGTACTCATTGCGGAACGCTGTAGCGGATTTCACTACCACAATTTTCTTCTCCTGGGGTTCAATGCCCTGGCTGCGGAAGAGTTGCGGATCGATGTTGATGGCGGGAAGTTTGGAGACAAGTACGGTAACCGCGCCCACTTGCAGGACGGCGGCGCGTCCCATGGAAGTTTTCATCCCTGTATACTGCGACCCCGTCATCACAAAGTCGCCGTCGGACAAGCGGAGAACCTCGGCATCTACGGTAAGCGGCCGGCGGTTGATTTTGTCGTAGGCTCCACCGAGCGAGATCCGCAGTTTCGCGCCCACCTGGCTCTGCTCAGCGCGTTCCACAGCCGCCTCATCCCGCAGCCAGAGCGCGGCGGGCACGCCCGGAGCGGCATTTAAAAGAGCGCGCAACATTTCCGAACTGTCTCCCGGCGAGCCCGCAGTCGGGCTGTCGGAGGATTCGGAAAGCACCACCGGCTGCCCTGAAGTTTCCAGTGCCTGCTTGATGGCGGCCTCGGGCGGCGGAAAGTGGACCTCAAAATCCTTGCGAAGGTCCCAGAGACGTTTCCCCACCATGCGGCAGAATTGGCGTGCCTCGGCCTCGTCGCGCTTGGTCACGGCTATCACCGCGCCACCCATTTCCTCAATGTCCAGCCACGCCTGAACTCCAAATATCGAAAATGAGTCGATTTCGGGAGTCTGCAATGATTTGGCATAACTCCAGACTTCCGCGAAGGGCCCGTAGGCGGTCTGCATGTTCTCGCCTGGTACGATCATTGGAACCTTCTGTAAGAAAGTCTGCGGGCGTGGCTCGCCCGCAAGAATTCGCATCAGCATCTCTCCCGCGGTAGTGGCGGTTTCATATAGATCCACGTGCGGGTAAGTCCGATATCCGACCACTGCGTCCGCCAGGCGGCACATGCGCTCCGTTACGTTGGCGTGCAGGTCAAGGGTGAGGCAGATGGGCAGCGATGGGCCGGTGATTTTGCGAACCACCTCCAGCAAGGCCCCTTCCGCATCGTCCGCGCCTTCCGCGCACATGGCGCCGTGCAAGGCAATCAGCATTCCATCGAGGGGTAGGGCGGCATGCAGCGAGTCGGCAAGCATCTGCTTCATGCGCGCGAATTCCTCTTCCACAATGCGGCCTTTCGTAATGGCCCAGCCGGAGAGGGTGGGCACAATCTCGACGTTTGGCCGGTCGAGTACATCGATGAAGCCGCCGATTTCAACGCGCGTTCCGCGCCAGTGGTCGAGAACGTCACGGCCCAGGCGAATATGAAAATCTTCCAGCGTCGTGGGTGTTGGTGAGAAAGTGTTGCACTCCTGATGCACTCCCAAAATGCCAATCCGCATTATTGAAACCTCCCCAGAAGAACCATGGCAAGAATTTGGACGGCGATTCCGCCCAGCAGCAGAACCACAGGCAGTCCGCGCACATGCTCCCATTCCTTGGTGATCCAGCCCCAGAATACCCCGGCGATGATCATCGTGGACATGTAAATCGGCCAGCCGATGACGGCGCCGTACGTGCCCAGAATCCTCACCGAAGATCCATAGAGCACGGTACCGGCGATCCACATCGCGCCCATAAAGACGCACAGGCCGCCGTTCATGAACCAGCGGCCTTCGGCGAATCCGCCCCAGGCGCGTGCGCGGGTGATCTTGCGAGTCGAAAGGAAAATGCTGGGGAGTGCTCCTGTGCCCACGGAAAGGCACCAAATGGCGTTGGAGGCATAAAAGGGCTTTGCGCCTCCCAATTCAGCAATGTGCGCAATCGGCTGCCCCACGACCAGGGCCAGATTGAATGCCGTAGACATAACGCCTGCCAGGATGCAGATGGCCAGCCCCCACCGGAATCGCGGGTCGCGCGGGCGAGCCACGGCGCGCGACTGCATTTTCTCGCGCAGGTCGCCCGCCGCCGTACAAAGCAGAACGCCCACCAACATGATGGTATCGGCGCCGGCAATTTCGAGCGAATGGCCCACACCCCGCCGCGATGCGGGCACAAACAACAGCGGCAGGAGCGAGCCCAGGGCTACCGAGGCGCCCAGAATAATTCCCTGGGTCAGCGTCAGTCCCACGATGTCAAAGGCGATGCCGTAAAGTGCGAGCGATAGTCCCCAAAAGAGGCCGAACGAGGCTGTCGTCGCCACAATCTTCCATCCTGCCAGCGGATAAACCCCCAGCAAATGTGGGACGGTGAGGAAAGCCACGAGCCACGGAAACATGAAGTAGGCATTGAAGACGTAAAAACCCCACGCCTGGTCCCACTTCCACGTGCGGACCAGCTTCATGGGCGCCAAAACCGTGCCACCCAATGTTCCGGCAAAAAGCACCAGGGCAATGCCCCCCAGTGGTGTATCCATCCCAAACCTGTTGAGAATCAAATTTTCAAAGTCAGCCTGGCCCGCATTCGGTGCCAAGAACTCCAAGGGGCCGACTCTTAGTAAAGCGCGTTTCCGCAA
>JASHTZ010000402.1 GCA_030040295.1 Terriglobia bacterium
GTCCGATCACACCACCCTCAAACTCTTATAAGCACTGGTGCATAAAAGCGGGGAGGACAATCCAATGAGAAATGTAATCTTCGCAATCAACGTTACCATGGATGGCTGCTGCGACCACACCAAAACTATTGGCAATGAAGAAATACTCGAATATTTTACGCACCTCATGCGAGGTGTTGACCTGTTCGTCTTTGGGCGCAAAACCTATCAATTGATGGTTCCTTATTGGCCGGATGTCGCAAGAAACCCTTCTGAGTCAAAAGCAACGAACGAATTTGCTCAAACGTTTGACTCCATCAACAAAATTGTTTTTTCAAGAACATTAGATAGCGCTGAAGGAACAAACACGAGAATTGTTCATACGAACCTTCAAGGCGAAATACTTAAATTGAAAAAGGAACCGGGCAAAAATATTTTGACTGGTGGTGTAGCCCTTCCTTCACAACTTATAGAGCTTGGTCTGGTGGATGAATATCTTCTTGTCGTTCAGCCAATAGTTGCCGGAGAAGGGAGACGGTTGTTGCAAGACGTTAACCTGCAGGAGAGATTACAATTAAAACTTGTTGAGTCAAAGATTCTTAAATCAGGATGCGTTGCGCTGCGTTACTTGAAACAGTGACAGAAAAATTTGCGGCACCTGTGCTGCTGGCTCCCACCCGTACAGCGAATCGCCGCGCTTCAAGTCGCCGCGATTCTGTGTTATCTTCGCGCCATGTCGGGCCCGAACGTTCCCACGACTCCTCCGCAGTTCAGGACGGCCGAGTACGCAGGCCAGGCGGGCGGCGACCGCTGTAAATTCTGCAATCAGCCGCTCACGGAGTCCTTCTTCCGCGTCAACAGAGTCATGGCGTGCGCACCCTGCGCCCAGCAAGTAAAACTCAAAATCCCCAGTGACAACCACGTGGCGTTCACGCGCGCGCTGATTTTCGGCGTGGGCGGCGCGATTCTGGGCCTGATTCTCTACGCCCTTTTCAGTATTGTCACCGGATGGATCATCGGCTACGTTGCGCTCGCTGTCGGCTGGATCGTGGGCAGGGCGATGATGATGGGTTCAGGCGGCGTGGGCGGAAAGCGCTATCAAATTACCGCCGTGATTTTGACCTACGCCGCGGTGTCGCTCGCCGCGATTCCGATTGACATTGCGCAAGCTTCCAAAGCGCGCAAGGCGGAGCGGACCGAACAATCTCAGCTCAGAAGCAATCCCGGCGGCCAGACTTCGGAAACCGCCGCCGGGTCAACATGGGACGGCCCCGATGCGCCGAGGCATCGGGGGAGCATCGGGGCGGCGATCATCTCGCTCACCGTCGTGGGATTGGCCTCGCCCTTCCTGGAATTGCAGGAGCCTTTCGACGGAATGATCGGCCTGGTGATCCTCTTCGTCGGCCTGCAATTCGCCTGGAGAATGACGCGGGGAGTGTCCGTGAAGATTTCCGGGCCATTCAAATTGCCCTCGTCCCCGGCCGCGCAATTGAGTTCGGGCTGACCCGGACTGCCAACACCGTGTCCTTTATCCCTTTGTCACCTTCGCAAACGTGCTCAGCGTGCCTGGCGGAGTTGCCGCCGGGTGCGCTCGAATGCCCGCACTGCCACGCCTTGGTGCACGCCGACGCGCTGGAACAAATCAGCGCCCAGGCCCGGGAACTCGAGGCGCAGAACCAGCCGCACGAGGCTGGCACGCACTGGCTGGAAGCGCTGAAGCTTCTGCCCCCGGAATCGACGCAGGCGGAATGGGTGCGCGAGCACGCGCGGCAACTGGCTGAGGCGCCTCAGCCTGCGACGCAAGGCTCAGCCCCAAAGCCTAAGTGGGCGAGCAAGCTCGGGCCACTCGCGCCGCTGGCCGTTGGACTTTCAAAAATCAAAGTTCTGCTTGCCGCCTTCAAGCTGAGTTTCCTGCTCAGCCTCGCGGCCTTCATCGGCGTCTACTGGGCGCTTTACGGACTGAAATTCGGCCTGGGATTCGTGGTGCTGATTTTTCTCCACGAGATGGGACACTTTGTTGACATCAAACGCCGCGGCCTGCCGGCGGACATGCCCGTGTTCCTTCCCGGCCTTGGTGCCTATGTGCGCTGGAAGGCGCTGGGAGTTTCGCTCGAGACGCGCGCGGCGGTGAGCCTGGCCGGGCCGCTGGCGGGATTTTTCACGTCCGCAGCGTGCGCCCTGCTCTGGTGGCAGACGGGCGGCGGAATCTGGGCGGCGCTTGCGCGCGCAGGCGCCTGGCTGAACGTGCTCAATTTGATTCCCATCTGGGTGCTGGACGGCGGCCAGGCGGCCTTGGCCCTGGACAAGCAGGAGCGCGTGTGGCTCCTGACCTGGTGCGTGGCGCTCTGGTGGCTTCTGGGCCAACCCGTCTTTGCACTGGTGGCCCTCGGCGCCGCGTTCCGAATCTTCACCAAAGACCAGTCGGCACATCCCAGTCGAGTGACAACGGCTTACTTCCTCAGCGTCCTCACGGCGCTGGGGTTGGTGATGTGGATGTTGCCGGGGAAGGTGACTTTCGGTTAGCAGCCGGAAACAAATCAGCTTTCGAAGATTGACCCCGGTATGGTCATTTCTTCGGGACCCAGGTAAAAGGCGCCCACTTGGTTTCGTTCACCCGGCAGGCAACCGGGTCGAAGGAGTGCAGCGACTCGCCCTGGCCGGAAATTTTTTCGGGCGAGACGGAATCCACTTCAAAGCGGATGGTGATTTTGCAGAGCTTGCTGTCAACTCCGCCCGGAGCATCGGGAAGGGCCACCAGCATATTGATGTTGGAATTGCCGACCCATTTCGATCCGGCTCTGCGGCACTCGGTGCGAATGTAGGCGCCTTTCTTGGCGGATTCGGCCGGCAGGTTGACCCACTCGGCCCGAAATAAATCCTTGTTCACCTCGACGCGAAAATCGTGCTTGGTTGTTTCCGAGTGCCAAATCTTGGGCAGACGGGCAAAGTCCGGGTCGGGCGCGGTGCTGGACTGTGCCGGGGCGGCGGAATTTTGTGCCGCGACCGTGAAGAGTATTAGCGCTGCCAACGCCAATCCCTCAGGCAGCGCACGTTTCCACTCAGTTTTGATCGGTTTCAATCCGCCCTCCTTGAGCTGTGCTTTGAAGGCCATTTCAGGAACCTCATTCTAACCGGACCTTCACACTCAAGCCATCAAAAATCTCAGCGGCGAGTTGTTCTTGGATGTCAGCGGATTCGTGCAGGTGGGCGGATTGTCCCCCTCACCCACGCGGAGAGGGGTGCGAGGGTGAGGGGGTTCCTACCGGGGCGGGGAGAAGCGAAGAACGGTTGTTGATGGGGGGAACAACCCAATTTCTTCGCTACACCGCTACGCCCCGATTCTCTGGAAAGCCCAAAACAGCATTGCGGACAGCACAATGGAAGCCGGAAGCGTGAGCACCCAAGCCAGGGCGAGATTGCGCACAGTGCTCCACTGGAGCCCGGATTTATTGGCGGCCATGGTTCCGGCCACGCCTGAGGAGAGCACGTGCGTGGTGCTGACGGGCAGCCCGAACCAGTCTGCGGCGCCGATTGTGAACATGGCGGTAATCTCCGCTGCCGCCCCTTGCCCGTAGGTCAGGTGGTCTTTTCCGATTTTTTCGCCGACCGTCACCACAATGCGTTTCCAACCGATCATGGTGCCGAGTCCGAGCGCCAAAGCCACGGCCACTTTTACCCAACTGGGAATGAACTTCGTCGCGTTATCAATATGGGTCTTATAGTTTTTCAGGATGGCTGCGTCGGCTTCGGAAAAATGCGGATTGCCCAATTTCTGCATCAAGCGTAGCGCCTCGCTGACCACGTACATGTCATTGCGAAAGTTGCGCACCTGGTCTTGCGGCACTTTTTTCAGCTCTTTGTACAGGGCCATTTCCGTCCCGATGCCGTTCACGAGCTGGCGAAGGGCGAGCATGGTGTTGGGCGTAAAATTTTTGGTGCGAATGTAGTCCGTCACCTCGTCACGCGAGTCGCCCACCACCGCGTCGGGCGAGACGTAACGCCCCAGCGTCTCGGCCGTCTGGGTCGACACCGCCACGAAATCTTCTGTCTGCTTTGCCGTCACCGCGTGGTTGAGCGCGTAGGCGGTGGGGACCGTCCCGATCAGAATCAGCATGATCAGCCCCATGCCCTTCTGGCCGTCGTTGGAACCGTGCGCGAAACTGACGCCCGTGCAGGTCAGCACCAGGAGGGCGCGAATCCAAAACGGCGGTGGCTCGGTTCCCTTGGGAGCTTCATAAAGCTGCTTGTTGGGGATCACCGCCTTGCAAATGAGCAGCAACAGGGCGGCGACGGCAAATCCCACCGCCGGTGAGAGCAGCAGCGACTTGCCGATGTTCAACGCCTGGCTCCAATCCACGCCGCTCGTCCCGGTCTTCACCGCCATCAGTTGGTTGGCGATGCCCACTCCGATGATCGAGCCGATCAAAGTGTGCGAACTCGAGGCGGGCAGGCCAAACCACCACGTACCGATATTCCAGATGATGGCGGCGATGAGCAGCGCGAAGACCATGGCGAATCCCGCCTTGCTGCCCACCTGGAGGATGAGTTCAACGGGCAGCAACGAGACGATTGCGAATGCCACCGCTCCGCTTGACACCAGAACGCCGAGGAAATTCCAGGTGCCCGACCACACCACGGCCAGGTGGGGTTCCATCGAGTGCGTATAAATCACCGTGGCCACAGCGTTGGCGGTGTCATGAAAGCCGTTCACGAATTCAAATCCCAACGCCACCAGCAGCGCTACTCCCAGCAGAACGAAAGGCAGGATTTCCGTGGTGTGAATTCCCGAGAGATCGGAGGCCAGTTGCCGCGCGGCGTAAACAAATCCCACGATCAGCGCCACGCCGAACACCATCAATCCAGCCCTCGCGGATCTCCCCGGCTTGGCCGTCATCTTTCCTTCCAAAACCGTTGCGCTTGTTGCCATGGTCAGTCTTCCCTTCTCACGAATGTGTGGCGGCAAGGCGAGCTCCTCGCTCGAGGAGGAACCCGCCTTCCGCGCGGCCCTGTTTCAACTCGAACTGCGTTCTAATGGCCCGCTGCCATTGTCTTGTGCCCGTGGTGTTCAACGTGCGATTTCGCCGCTTCCGCTGCGTGGTGGTCAGCATGATGCGTGTGCCCCTGCGCGGTGTGCGCATGGTGAGCGGCCTGGTGGTGGTCACCCGCCTCGTGATGCCGGGCGGCTTCACGATGATGGTGCGCGGCGTGTTCATGGTGCTCGGCGGCTTTCAAGTGATGCTCCGCTGCCTGCTTGGACATGGTTGCCTCCAAATTGTTGCAGATTGCACTACAGGAGGAAGAGAGTAGGTTTGGGATGTTACGGGAGTGTGAGGTGGGGATTAAGGTTCGCTCATGCAAAGAGGCCTCCGCATTAGAGGCGTGAGTCCGATTGACAGCAATGGTAGGTAGGAATATCCTTACTGTAGGGATGGGAGGTAGGGAAAATGTCGAACTCTAGTGTTTTGAGCACGAAAGGGCAAATTACGGTGCCGAAGAAGGTCCGAGTTCGCTTAGGTTTGAAAGTTGGAGACCGAGTAGAATTCGTGGTTGAAGGAAACCAGACCATTATTCGCCCAGCTCGAAGTGGTCCGAACCCGTTTGAGAAATATATTGGAGCCTTGCCCGCATTCCCAGGCGGAAAGGATGAAGTCATCGCCTGGGTACGTGGGCTGCGGGACGAGGAGTGAAGATTCATCGTGCGAACTTCTATCGATACCAATATCATCTCAATTATTCTGACTGGAACCGCAATTTCCCAGCAACTTTCGAATCTTCTGGGTCGAGCAGGCGGCCAAGGAGCTCTGGTAATCTGTGGGCCCGTTTATGCCGAATTGATGGCATACCCGAATATGACTGAGACATATTTGCAAGCATTCCTAAGCCAAACTCGAGTCGAGGTAGACTTTACGATTGACGAGCCAGTTTGGCGTGAAGCGGCCAGAAAGTTTGCCGAATACGTATCGCGCAGGCGAAAGTCTGGGGGCGGCAAGGCAAAGCGACTGGTGACCGACTTTGTCATCGGCGCGCATGCTTCCCTTTACTGCGACCGCTTGTGCACTCTTGATACTGAACTGTTTTCCCACGATTTCCCGAACTTACAATTGATTGGATCGGAGTCGTTATGAAAGAAACCGTCATCATCTCCGCCTGTCGCACGCCCATCGGGAAGTTTCAGGGCTCGCTCACGCCTTTTTCAGCCGTGGATTTGGGTGCCGTTGTGGTGCGTGAAGCGGTGCGCCGGGCGGGAATCGATCCGGCGCTG
>JASHTZ010000403.1 GCA_030040295.1 Terriglobia bacterium
CGACGCCACGATCTATGCCAACATGGCCGCGAACGCCTCGCTCAAGCAGAGCCTGGGCATTTCTGGCCACCCGAATACCAGCGGAAATGATGGCACGATCACCAAATTCGGCTGGAAGGCTCAGAACAAGTCCGTGGAGGTCTTCGCCGGCGAAGCTTACAACGTGGAGATGGGCGTCACCAACGAGCTCTTCACAAACGAGCGCGGTCTTCCTCCTCCCTCGTGCCTGTTCAATCCCACCCCCGAGGACACGATCAATTTCACCGCCTCCGGCTCGGCAATACTGAGTGACGTCGTGGCTTTCGCTGCTTTCGTGCGCTTCCTCGCGCCTCCCACGCCATCGACCCAGGGCATTCCGGGAAATCCTTCGCCTCAATCCATTGCCGCGGGGCAGGCGATCTTTTCCCAAATTCATTGCGACATGTGCCACACACCGTCGATGCAGACTTCCACCTCGTCCTTCAGCCCCTCGCTCAACAACCAGACGGCGGAATTGTTTTCCGACCTTCTGGTGCATCACATGGGATCGGGACTCGCCGACAATGTCACCCAGGGATCGGCCGGCCCGGATGAATTCCGCACCGCCCCGCTTTGGGGACTGGGGCAACGCCTGTTCTTCCTTCATGACGGACGCGCGACACCTTACGACGGAGGGCTGCTGACGGCCATTCAGGCCCACTCCAGCACAGGCTCTGAGGCTAATGCCGTCATCAGCCTTTTCCAGCAACTCACCAACCAGCAGAAGCAGGAATTGCTGGATTTCCTCAGGTCACTCTGATCAAAGTGGCCCAGCGCAACTTATGCTTGCAGTGGCGTAGTAGGGTTTCCACATGTCACTACAGAGAAAGCGCAGGCCTTGGACCACCTCCGCTCTTCCCGATGGTCATAGTCTGGCGTCGGTCGCTGGCACCGCGAACAACGCCTCGACGTCCCAGCGTGTGCTCTCACCGTGGTCTCAATCCGCTCCGGCTGGCCGCGCCAGCTCCACAGCCGAGTGTCGTGGAAGACGAAACTTGGATAAGGTTGAATCTGATTCAGAATCGTTTTAACTTTCAGCTTATTGGCTGGTCTCCTCGTCGAGGGTCTCTCTGTGCCGGCAATCACAGATTAACCCGACCGATGGAGACCAGTTTTGTCTCCCGAGTCCCCTTTTGGTCGTGCGCGGATTAAGCAATGTTTTTACACAGAAGTGACGCGGCCTCGACACCCTCATGACATCAGCATCGGGAACTAAGGGCTAGACTGCACTCGCATCAGAGTAAGTGCGAGGAGTACTACAGGATCACGCTCAGGAGAAAAAGGAGACACACATGACTCGAATGAACCCACAGAAACTCGCAAAGATTCTCACAATCACCCTATCAGGAGTGCTCGCCGCGGTGCTGGCAGCAGCCACTGCCGTCCCGGCCCTCGGCCAGGCCGCGGGCACCTGGACAACGACCGGCAGCATGTCTGGGCCCAGCCTCATTGACTATACCGCCACGCTGCTTCAGAATGGCCAAGTGCTGGTTGCGGGCGGCTTCAACAGTGCGCTTAGCGAGGTTTATGCCACCGCCTTTCTGTACAATCCTTCCACGGGCACGTGGACGGAAACCGGTAGCATGGTCGACGCCGTATACAACCATAGGGCAACGCTGCTCGCCGACGGTGAGGTTTTGGTTACTGGGGGCATCCTCTCCTCAGGAGTGACTAGCACCGGCGCTGAGTTGTATAACCCTTCTACCGGGACATGGAGCGAAACCGTCGACGGCATGGTCGAGGGCCATTATGACCACAGCGCAGTGCTTCTCCCAAGCGGGGATATGGTGTTGGCGGGTGGCCACTGCTCCCGCACGTACTGCGATAATGTTTATGCAGTCGAATCCGCCGCCGATCTCTATAACCCTTCCGCGAGCTCCTTTCCATTTACGGCAGCCGCCAGCATGCACTATGGGCGCGCCAGCACGCAATTGACCCTGCTCCAAAGCGGGGAGGCCTTGATTGCGGCAGGCGGCCCGACGGCCGACAATGACGGGGATAATGAGGCTTCGTGCAGTGCGGAGATTTTCTCGCAAGGCCACGGGTGGAGTTTGACGTCGAACCTAGCTCAATGCGCCAGCGGCGCCACCGAAACCTTCGCCGCGCTGCTTTCCAACGGCGACGCGCTGATCGAGAATGGGAATACTGCCAGCGAGTTCTACGATCCCCCCAGCAACGTCTGGCAAGCGACTCTTAACCAACCGAATGTCAGCGGCCCGTTAGCGCTGCTTACTACGGGCAACGTTCTGGTTGCCGGAAGTGCTCTCGTAAGCGGGGGTTCCGATGCCGCCCTCTATGATCCGTCCACCAACGAATGGACGCCGGCGGCCAACTCGCCCATAGCTGCTGCCACGTTGACGCGGCTCTCAAACGGCCAGGTGCGGGACGGTGAGTATGCGCAGCCCGTGCGCGTGTTGGTGCGCCGCCTGCAGTCGATACTCATGCCAACTGACCGTATTACCTACAACTACAGTCTGACGGTCCATTGCCCCTCCGGAAGGAAACCGT
>JASHTZ010000404.1 GCA_030040295.1 Terriglobia bacterium
CGCGCCCTCTTTTTCCTGGTCCGTAACCTCGAGACAAGTTCCAGCCTGAAGTTGCTGCTGATCGACATTAGCAAGGACGAAATCTTCCGCGACCTGGGTTCTTCCCCCGATCTACGCACCACCGGCCTGTACCGCTTGCTGGTGGAGAAAACCGTGGGCACACCCGGAGCCGAGCCGTGGGCCGTCCTGGCCGGAAATTATACTTTCGAACCGACGCGCGAAGATGCGGCTCTCGTGGCCCGGCTGGCGAAAGTGGCGGCGGCAGCGAACGCTCCATTCATCACCAGCGCAAGCCCGGGCCTTTTGGCGTGTAAATCCGTGGAGGATTTGCCCGACCTGCACAAATGGAAGAGCGAGCCCCCGGCGGAAGCCGCGGCCGCGTGGAAGATGGTGCGCGGCCTCGCGGAAGCACGTTACCTCGGCTTATGCCTCCCGCGCTTCATGATCCGTTTGCCCTATGGAAAGGAGACCGAGACCACCGAGCTTTTCGATTTTCAAGAGATCGGTGAAGATGCCGGGCACGAAGACTACTTGTGGGCGAATTCCACTTTTGCCACTGCCTTATTACTGGCCCAAACCTTCACCGAGCAGGGCTGGGAGATGCGTCCCGGAGCGTTGTTTGAAATCTCCGGCCTGCCCATTTACATTTACACCCAAGACGGCGAATCGCGAAGCAAGCCCTGCGCCGAGGTCCTGCTCACCCACACCGCCGCGGAGGAAATGGTGGGCAGAGGATTCATGCCGCTCGCTTCCTTGAAAGACCAACCCATCGTTCGCTTCGTCCGCTTCCAATCCTTCGCCGACCCGGCTAGCACCCTCGCGGGCCGGTGGAGCCGCTAGCAAAGCGCGACGGTCCGCGCTAACCGCTCAAAACAACTGAATCGTCCACAAGTCGTGCAGGTGGACGACGCCCTCGAGTTGCCGGCCCTCATCCACCACCAGCACCGAAGTGATCTTGCGCTCCTCCATCAGCCGCAGCGCGCTGGTGGCCAGCTCGTGGCGCGACAAGGTCACGGGATGGCGGGTCATGCACTCCTCCGCGGTCAGGTCAAGCGATTCTTTCTTCCGTTGCTCCATCAGGCGCCGTAGATCGCCGTCGGTAATGACGCCCAGAAGCAGGCTGGATTCGTCGGTCACGGCAGCCATTCCCAGGCGTTTCCGGCTGATTTCATAAATCACCTCGGGAATGGGCGCGCTGGGGCGCACGCGCGGCAGCGCTTCGCCCGTATGCATCAGGCTTTCGATCCGGCGCAACCTCAACCCCAGCCGCCCTCCGGGGTGCAAGGCCGCGAAATCCTCTTCGCGCATACCCCGCCGCTCAAACAGCGCAATTGCCAGCGCATCGCCCATCGCCAGGGAGGCGGCGGTGGAAGCCGTCGGCGCGAGGTTCAGGGAGCATGCCTCCTCCTGAACGCTGACATCGAGCGTCACTTCACTTGCCAGTGCCAGCGTCGACCGGGGATTTCCGGTGAGGGTGAGCAGCGGAATGCCCAGCCGCCTTACCCGCTCAAGAAGGGCCACCAACTCCCCCGTCTCGCCGCTGGCGGAAACCGCCAGGAGCGCATCACTCCGCACCAGCATCCCCAGGTCGCCGTGCAGCGCCTCGGCGGCGTGCAGGAAAACCGATGGCGTGCCCGTGCTCGCCAGGGTCGCTGAAATCTTTCGCCCGATGAGCCCGGATTTGCCAATGCCGCTCACCACTACGCGGCCGCGGCACGACAAAAGCACCTCCACGGCACGCTCGAAGCGTTCGTCCAGTCGCCCGATCAGGCTTTCCACTGCGGCCGCTTCAATCCGCAAGACTCGCTGCGCCGCCGCCAGGGTGGGAGAAAGTTTCTTCGCCGCCTTCATCCTATTTCCTCTCCCATTCCCGCACCAAGGCGGCAATTTTCAGAACGCGCTCCGCGAGCGGCGTGAATTGATGAAGCGGCAGGGAATTCGCCCCGTCCGATAGGGCTGTGGCGGGATGGTCGTGTACCTCCAGGAATAACCCGTCCACGCCCGCCGCGGTTCCCGCCCGCGCCAGTGGTTCGATGAACTCCGGCTGGCCGCCGCTTGCCTTGCCCTGCGCGCCCGGAAGCTGCACCGAATGCGTCACGTCCAGCACTACCGGATACCCCAACCCACGCAGAACCGGGACCGACCGCATATCTACCACCAGGTTCTGATACCCAAACGACGTCCCGCGTTCGGTCAGGATGATCCTTTCGTTGCCTGTACTCGCGATCTTCTCCACCACCTGCGCCATGTCCCAGGGCGAGATGAATTGCCCTTTCTTGACGTTTATCGCTCGCCCTGTGCGCCCGGCCTCCACGAGCAAATCGGTCTGCCGGCAGAGAAAAGCGGGGATTTGAATGACGTCCACGACGTCCGCCACGGCCCCCACCTGCACGGTTTCGTGCACGTCGGTAAGAACCGGCAGCCCCGTCTGCTTCTTGATCTCGCCCAGAATGCGCAGACCTTCCTTGAGCCCCGGGCCGCGAAACGACGAGAGGGACGAGCGGTTCGCTTTGTCGTAGGACGACTTGAAGATCAGGGGCAGGCCCAATTCCCGCGCCGCGCGGGCGAGTTGTTCCGCCATCATCATCGCGTGCGCGCCGCTCTCGATGACGCAGGGTCCGGCGATGAAGAATAATCCCGCCCCCTTTCCCATCCCCACATTTCCAACAAAGAACCTGTGACTTTGTTCCATCACCGAAACCACGCCCGATTAAAGGTCTACGAACATCTCGCCCGAGCAACTTGTCGGAAGGTATTATAAGCGCAAAAATCGCGGTGTTTTCGGACTCGCCCTTCCGAACGAACTCGCGTGGCCTCAAGAATCTGTCAAGCCCGCAGCTCGCCCTCGATTCGGCCTACCACGTCCTTCCATTCTCCGAATGCGGCTTGCCGGAACAGGCGCGCGGTGGGATACCAGGGGCTATCTTCGCGTTGCAGGAACCAGCGCCAGTCGCAGCCTTTGTTGAGCATGATCCAGAGCGGCCGGCCCATGGCGCCGGCGAGGTGCGCCACGCTGGTTTCAACCGTGATCACCAAATCGAGATTGGCCACCACGGCCGCGGTGTCCGCGAAGTCGCTCAACTGCGGCGCAAGGTCGATCACGCGCACATCGGCGGGTAAATTTTTTACCTGCTCGCTCGGCGAACCCACTTGCAGGGAGTAGTAAGCGGTTCCAGGCACTTTCAAAATCGGCATGAGCGCGTCCAGCGGGACGGAGCGTAATCGATCGCGCTGCATTTCAGGGTTGCCGCCCCATACGAGCCCAATGCGCCGCCCATTTCCTTGAAGCTTTCCGCGCCACTTATCCACCAACGCAGGGTCAGGGTGAACATAGGGGACTCTCGCCGGGACGGTGCTCAGCTCTGTCCCGAACGCCAGCGGCAAACTTGGCAGGGGGCATTGCCAGGCAAATTCCGGGAGCGGCTCGCCGCGGCTCATGACCTGCGCCGCTCCATCGGTGCGCGAGAGCAAGCGCCGCAACGCGGGCTGGACCTCCAACACCACTTTCCCGCCTCGCGCCGCGACCAGTGGAACATACCGAACAAACTGGAGCGTGTCACCAAAGCCCTGTTCGGCGTGGAGCAGGATTCGCGCATCGTCCAGCGGATCGCCCTTCCACTGGCGCTGCGTCAGGACTCGCCCCTCGCCGATTCCAACCCTTCGCCGCGCTTCATATTCCGCCCAACCGGCCGCGAAGTTGCCTTGCAGCAGGTGAATGATTCCCAAATTGGCAGTGGCTTCCGCCGAATCCGGCTGCATAGCCCGCAATCGTTCAAAGTAATCGGCAGCTTCCTCGACCTCGCCTAACCCATAAAGGATGAAACCCAGATCCACATAAGCGGCGGTGAGCGCCGGGTCGAGTTTGATGGCATCGCGGTAGGCATCGGAAGCAGAAATGAAGTCTCCCTTGCTCTCAAAAAGGTACCCCAGCCCGGCAATGGTCTTGGCGCATTTGGGATTCAGGCGGAGCGAGCGCTTAAAGGCTTCGATGGCCGCGCCAAAATTTCCAATATTGGTCAGCATCAGCGCCAGGTCGTTGTAAATGTCGTACCTTTGTGGGTCGATGGCCAGCGCCCGTTGGTAAAGTTCGGCTGCCTCCCGCGGGGCGCCGCTGCGGAAATGCGCCCGGGCCAGATGGCAATGCAGATCCGCGGAACCCGGTTGAAGATCCACCGCGCGCCGGTAGGATTTTGCGGCCGCTTTGAA
>JASHTZ010000405.1 GCA_030040295.1 Terriglobia bacterium
TGCAGGAGGGGAACGGCCATCCTGCCATCAAAATCAGACCCAAGAAGTCCTGGGAAATTGCGTGGAATCTCCTCGGCTCGAACACCGCTCAGCATCCCAGGAGCCCCGACAACGATTTTCAGACTTTTTCGCCTATTCATCTGATTGATGGCGACCCCAAAACCGTGTGGTGCAGCTTTGGATCGATTGAGCCCGACGTGCGTCCCGAGTGGATTCGGATTGATCTCCCCATTGAGTCCACCGTGGCATCCGTCGCGCTGGTGCTGTCCAAAACAAACTTTGCCGGCACGAACTTCGGCCGGTCTCTGCCCCGTCAATTGACCATTGAATCCAGCCGGGACGCCTGGCACTGGGAGACGCTTTACTCGCATGATGCCGTGGATATCAATGTGCAAGACCGATTGGAAATCAAGTTTGACCCCCACCGCGCCAAGCAAATCCGGATCACTGGAAATAAATTTGAAAAATCCCTAGGCTTGCCGAGTCATGGGTTCTCGATTGCGGAAGTTGAAGTTCTTGACCCCGCAGGAAACAATCTCGCGCTCGTGTCGCGCGGCGCGGGTGTCGCAGTGTCATCCACCAACTTCACTCACAACGATAATCGCCTTACCCAGAACTCCCTGTGGGCGCCTCTCCATTACGACACTGGAACGAAGTGGGTGCGGCAGTGTGGCGGAGCGGCGGGGCCCTATCAGTGGTGCCTGATTGAGAAAGTCAAAGGCAAGTATCAAGTCGATCCGGTTCTGGACCGGTGGCTTACTGACCTTCACCGTTGTGGAATCAATTTGATTATGGGCTTGGACGTGACACAGGGGAACCCCCTCTATCAGAATCCGCCAAAGACCATCAACTGGCTGGAGGCGCGCTGGAATGAATTCCCCGATACAAACTACTGGGTCGACCAAACGCCCGAGATGCTGGATGCCTGGTCGCGATTCGTCGAATTCACGGTCGGTCACTTCAAGAACCGCGCGTATATCTGGGAATTGGGTAATGAGTGGGGCGGGTGCGGTTGGGACGATCAAACCGTTCTACGGTACATGAGGATCTTCAATCGGACTTACGAGGCCGTTAAGAAGGCTGATCCGGGGGCGCGAGTTATGCCGGGTGCCATCAATGCTTTTGCCCCGGACCTCATTTATACGCTTTTGGGGGGTGAACTGAGAAGCGGTCTGCACGACGGTAAGTTCGTAGCAAATGGCGGGAGGATTGAAGCTCTCGAAACCTCGACCCTGATCATACAGGAAAAAGTGGAGATGAAGGACGCTGAAGTGAGCGTCAACGCGCTAAATCGCGGGCAATTTGGGGTTCTGCTCCGCTACTCAAGCCCTCAGAGTTTTCTGATGGGAGGTTATGGAACCTGCATGCCAGGGCTTGGGGCTTACGTGGTTTACATTGCTGAACGCATCGGCGATGCCTGGGACAAAAACCGGATTACGGCCGTTGACATCGGGTGGCCATTTAGCTTGAACCTCAAGCTAAGGATGCGCCTGGAAGGAAGGAAAGCCACATTTACGATTTCTGATGGGAAAAGAGAAGGAACCGTCACGCACGACATTCAATCCGACCAATTAACCCGCGCGGGTTCGGTGGGGATAATTCAATTGACCGGCGCAGACCAGGCTTTTGCGGACTTTGGGCTTCACGACCTGCAAGGGGGAGTAGATTTTCGTGAACAGTTTCGGGGCGAGTCCGGGGCCCTACCCGAGGGATGGAAGTATGTGTTCGGCCCCAACACGCATAATCCCATTGCGCCCGGGTTGGCCGAGAAAATTGACGGACTGTCATGGCATCCGACGAACCCGCCCGACGCTGTTTACTTCCACACCCTTAGCCAAATGCAGGAGAAATGCCGGCAGCTTGGCTTCAAAGGCCGCTTTTACGCGGACGAGCTGTTTTTTTTCTTCAGCTATCCACCCACCCAGCTCGATCCACTCTCGGAAATTCAGCAGGGAATTGCCACCACGGTCTCTGCCGTTGGGCACAGTGGGCTGGACACTCTCGCGGAAACGCAGATCCTGCACTACACCGGCTACTCGGGAAGTGATTCGAATTGCCGCCAATCACCGCCCTCCCAAATCGCCGTCCCCGTCCAACCGTCCGTAATGTATTACATGTGGCGGGGCCTGGCGACCGTGCTCGATGATTTCCACGCAGCAAAGATCAAGGTGAAATTTAATCCGGATGAGAATCTGCTCTGGTTCACGTTTCAGCGCCCTACCGGGGAAAAAATGGTGGCCGTTTGGCTCGACTATGCCTGGACACAGCCCGGCATTGTAGATACGCGAAGTACGATTACGCTTTCGCATGACCACGCCCAACGGGCCTGGATCGTCGACCTTATGAACGGCACGGAGCAGGAGTTGAATCTGGCGCAAAGTGACGAGGGTACCGTCATCCCGGATGTTCGAGTTAAGAATTACCCCACGATCATCCGCTTTGTTCAATGATCGCACCGGAGGCATTAGATGGACCGACGAAAAGCTCTGCAAGGAATTGGCAGCGTCATCGGATTTTCGAGCCCCGTGGGGGCCGGCTTGCTTCGCGGAAAAGAATCAGCGGGCCTGCCAGGCGCAATCGATGGTGCCGCTGAAGCTCCATCCGCGTCGAACACAAGTATCGGTCCCGGCGCTCCGGACATTCGCAAGCTGAGCCAGCACTTCAAGGAGCCTAATGACAACATTGCACCTTGGATGTCTGTCCCGCGGGAGAACATCCAGTCGCTAACCACGGCGAGTCATCCCGGGTATGTCACGTTGCGCGACGCAGGAAATGGAACGGATATCAAAGGGATTCTGGAGAAGCCGATCACCATTGATGACTTTCCGCTGCCCTGGGAGTTTCACCTCGGATTTGCGCCCACGGGTTACGGATGTTGCGGTGGCGAAAATTGGGCGATGGGGCTGAACCTCGCCGTCACATTCTCTGATCCTTCAAAATGGCCCGAGGACCGAAACGAATTCCCTCCCGAAACGCATTCGGTGCAGGTCTTGGTCGTCCACCTGACCAGTCCTGACCTTGCCGCCAGTGAATTGAACTACCATGATCCGGGGCACGAGGCCTTCCTGGTCTACGGCCGAGGCGATTTGGGACGCGATTTGGTCGGCAACTGGAGGGTACCGTACCTTTGGCAAGGGTATCCCACTGCCCCTTGGGATCGCACGGGCGGGCCGGCGAGCCTCACCTTAAGTTTTCGCGTTAAAGTCGCCAGTCCCACAGCACTGGAAATCGGTTTCTTTGGCGGCATGATTGGGTTCCCTCATCCGGGCTGGCGAATGAAAACGGTTGATGTTTCCCGCTTCGGGAAAATAACCGGAATCTGGGAAATCGGCCCCATCGTTTCACTGGACAGATGGATTCCGGATACTTTGGCCCATGAAATTGGCCTAGGCTCGACGGTTCGCCTTCAGCCTCCGCTGCCCTCCAAGGATTACCATGTGGATTACGGCATTTTTTTTGGAACGGGACTGAAGAATCTGGAGCACATGTCGGACGATTTCGACGATCCAGTTCCGCTCGCAAAGTGGTATCACGAGGCGAAAGCTATTATTGAGACTTTCTCACACCCCGGCTATTTGACAGCGACATTCATGGGTACATCAACCGATGCGTGGGGAATGTGCTCGACCGCCATTGGCGAATTGGTTGAACTGAAGGATTCAGAGCCCTTTTCCGGATACGAGATGGAGATTTCTTACATTCCGCCGGACATCGATATCCCGTGGAACGTTTATATGTCATCGATCATTCTTTACGATGAGCGGGGCCGTAAGGTGGGTGCGGAGAACATGGCGCCGGCGGCAGAAGTCCATCCCGACTTCAATTGGCACCCGGGAGTGATGTACGTCCCCCGCGAGGGCCGCCACCGATTCTCCAACAATACGCCGGACTTGGATAAGGAGGAGAACAGGAACGATCCCGTATTCGTGGAATTCGCGCCCGAGGTCCCGGAGTCAATCCTTTCCCATCGCCCTATTTTTATGTTGCTTCAAATCATCGACTCCTCGCACATTCGGGTTGGTTTTAAGGCCAACGAACTGGACCCCTGGTTCCTTTCCAAACCCTTCGATACCACTACGCGCTTCGGCAAGATCGGCAAATTCCTGGCTCATCCGTGCTTGACCGTAACCATGTCGGCCGGAGTGGAAAAAGGCTGGGGCATCGGGAATTACCCCCACTACCCCCAGGTGCGTCTCGATTACGTTCGGTACCGCTATGGTCTTTCGACTGAGCGATAGCCCGCGATTGAAAGCGGCCTACGGAAGCGGTGGCGACTGTCACCCCCGGGTTATAAGCCTGAATCAGGACTGGAGGAACCGATGGATCGTCGAAAAATGTTGCTAAGTATGAGCAGCCTGACTGCGTCGTGGCAATCAAAGTTGTGGAGCAAATTCGCGCCGCCCGCCGGTGGCAAGGAGCACTATCCGGATGCAGCAAGCTTCGCGCCGAGTGCCCAACCCGGCGGCCCCGACATCCGCAAACTCACCCAACATTTCTTTACCGAGGATTTTTCGCCCTGGATGTTCATTCCGCAGGACAACGTCAAATTGCTTTCCACCACAGAGCACCCGGGATTTGCGACGATCATGCACGGCGACAAAGGTCAGGACATCAAGGGAATTCTGAGGGACCCGATTAAGATCGACGACTACCCCTTGCCTTGGGAATTTCATCTGGGGATCGCCGGAGAAACCTACATGCGCCCCTTCAACCAAGCCGTGGGGCTGAACCTGGCGTTGACGTTTTCCGATCCATCAATGTGGCCGAAAGACCGGACGCAGCTTCCTCCCGACACGCATTTCCTCCAGCTTATGAACGCCCATTTGCGCGGTCCGCAAATTGCGAGCGGCCCCTTGAATTATTACGCTTCCCCATATCCCAGCCCACCCGACGGAATTCAAGATGGGCATGGCGGCGACCCGTACGTGGCACCCGCCACGCCGCCCAAAATCGGCGAGGTCTGGGTGCTTTATGGGCGGGGGGATCTGGATCCGACGGTGTTGGGAGACTGGCGGATTCCTTACAACTGGATTGGCTGGCCCAACGGGCGCTGGCCGGACCACCCGCCCGGCCTCCTGAGCCACAGTTTGAACTTCCGCGTCAAGGTTCTTAACCCCACTCAGATCGAGGTCGGCTTCACCGGCGGGTTGCAGGGCGAGCCGCACTTGGGTTGGAGAATGCGAACCATGGACGTTTCGCGGTTTGGCAACATCACAGGAATCTGGGAAATTGGCCCAGTCATCGCCCTCGACCAATGGCTATCTGAAGACCTGCCCAAGGAGCTCGGAATAAATACTTCTCCCGCCCTCGCGGTTTCAGATCCTTCGAACATTTACATGGTGGACTATGCGGCATTTTTTGGCGCCGGCACTGAAAACTTTGACCATTTTTCCGATGATTTTGACATTCCCGGGTTTTCCCCCAAGTATTATCACGAAGCGGCCGCCATTGTTGACTCCTACACGCATCCGGATTACATGACCGTGACACTTCTGCCGCAAGCCTCTGCCATTTGGGCCATGTGCCCCACTGCTTATGGTACCGGCCAACTTGACCTGACAAAAGACTTTCACGGATACGAGGTGGAGATTGGCTGGATTCCCCCTGATGAGAAGCTCTTCCCCTGGAGGAACTTCCTCACTTCCTTTTCCATGTGGACGGAGAGCGGAAGATCGGTGGGATACGGCACGCCGCCCGGCGGCGGTTGGACGCCGGGTGTCGAATACGACGTCAATGAAAAACGCGTAAAATTCTTCAGCTCCTACAGCGTCGACGGTATCAACCTCAAGACACTCGATATTAAGTTTGAGCCGGAGATTCCCCAGTCGATTCTCGCGCACAAGCCCATTCACATGCTCATGCAGATTCCCGACCCCTCGCACTTGCGGATGGGCTTCAAGGCGAATAAGAACGACCCGTGGTATCTCTCCAAACCCTTCGATGTGACGAAGGTCTTTGGAGAGAGGCTGGGGAAAATTGATCCCCTCATGGCTTTCTGGGGTGGAGTATCAAAAGGATCATCCGGCCCCTGCAAGGGTATCGGGAATTATCCGCGATACCCGCAATTCCTCATCGATTACGTGTACTTTCGCAAGGGAATCTCAACGCCCAGATAGGTTGGGACCAGGAGAAGAAACTTATGGACCGCCGAAAGATGTTGTTGGGAATGAGCAGTCTCACTGCCTCCTGGCAATCGAAGTTGTGGGGCCGATTCTCACCCCTTGTTGGTGCAAAGGCGCCCAAGGCGAGTGCATTTCACAGCGCCTCCGCACATGACTCACAGACCGCCGACGGCCCGGACATCCGCAAGCTGAGCCAGCATTTCTTCAGCAAGACCAATGACATTTCGCCATGGCGGTTTATCCCCGAGGACAACATCAAGTCTCTTTCCACCACAGCTCATCCGGGATTTGTGAGCATTCAACACGGCGACGAGGGAAAAGACATCAAGGGAATATTGAAAGACCCCATCAAGATTGATGATTACCCCCTGCCCTGGGAATTTCACCTCGGGCTTGCGGGAGAAACCTACATGCTCCCCTGCAATCAGGCGGTGGGCGTGAATCTGGCGTTGACCTTTTCCGATCCCTCCACGTGGCCAAGTGACCGGACGCAAACTCCCCCCGAGACGCATACGTTACAATTGCTGCAGGCCCATTTGCGAGGCCCGCAGATTGAGAGCGGGCCGCTCAATGGTTACCGGCCCGCTTTCGAAAGCCCGCCGGATGGAATCCGGAACCAGCACGGGGCCGATCCTTACGTGAAGCCCACCATTGCGAAAAAGTCCGGGGAATTGTGGGTGCTCTTCGGAAGAGGCGACCTTGCCCCGAACGTTCTCGGAAACTGGAAAATCCCCTACACCTGGGTTGGATATCCTGAAGGAGCCTGGGGAGACCATCCTGGCGGCATGCTGAGCCACAGCTTAACATTTCGGATTCGAATCGTCAGCCCCACGGAAGTGGACATAGGCTTCTTCGGGGGCCTGCAAGGCGAACCCCATCTCGGCTGGCAAATGCGAACTTTCGATGTCTCGCGCTTCGGAAAGATCACCGGCATCTGGGAAATTGGTCCGGTGATCGCGCTGGATCGCTGGCTGGCCGATGACCTCCCAGGTGAGTTGGGCATTAGCACCTCTCCGCCGTTTAAGGTGTCGGATCCCGCCAAAACTTACATGATCGACTACGGCGTATTCTTTGGTGCCAACGCTGAGAATTATGACCACTGGTCGGATGATTTCGACATCCCCGGCTTCCCTTCGCCCAAGTGGTTTCACGAGGCCGGCGCCATTACGGATACTTACACGCACCCGGGCCACTTGACCGTCACGCTGCTGCCGCAGAGTCCGCCCATCTGGGCAATGACGCCCACTGCCTATGGCCAGGGCCAGATTGATTTGACCCAAAACAAGGATTTTCCCGGCTGGGAGATGGAAGTGGCGTTCATTCCCCCAGACCCGGAAATCCATCCCTGGAAAGTAATGATTGTCGGATGGTCGGTGTGGACCGAAAGTGGACGTTCGGTTGGATACGGGTACCCACCCGGGGGCGGCTGGATGCCGGGTGTCGAGTATCTCCCAAAAGAAAAAAAGTTCAGAATCAACAGCGACTACGCGCTGGAGGGAATCCAGGCGAAAAGCTTTGATTTGGTATTCGACCCCGAAGTGCCACAGTCTCTCCTGAGCCACAAGCCGCTCTATATCCTGTCGCAAATCCTCGACGCTTCCCATGTGCGATTGGGATTCAAGGCTCGTAAGGAAGACCCCTGGCATCTTTCCAAGCCCTTTGACGTGACCAAGGTCTGGGGCGAGAAAATCGGAAAGTTCGATCCCGCTCGGGGGTTTTGGGGAGGAGTGTCGTCGGATCAAGGAGGCCCTGGGATCGGGAATTACCCTCATTATCCGCGATTCCTTTTCGACTACGTGTATTACCGGAAGGGACTTTCGACGCCCAAGTAGAGGGTGAATCATGGACAACAGACCAAGAGCCAACGTGCCTGTTCGCCGCAAGCCGGCGGCGATTTTACCGAGAATCACAAAGTGGGGCGGTCTAGGTCTCCTCCTTGCGCTGTCATTCGGAGGGCTGCACGCATCCGCTCAGGAACAGAAGCCTTCCTTTGACCTCGATGTCGAGCGAGCGAAGCAGCCCAAACCACCGCCCTCCAACCAGGTTGTGGGCATCAACATCGATCGGTTTATAGGCGACCCGCTCCTGTCACCGGTTCACGTGGTCGAAGATGCAATTTTCGAGCGGTCCATTCTTCACCACGGCGACCCCTATCACCCCGGCGACCGGGGTGCGGTGCTGGAATTCTGGAAGGACATTGCCCACGCCACGCTTCTGGGCGGAATGCGCACGCCGTTGACGCAGTCTGCGGACGAGCAATTCTGGTACGTGGAAAGCGGCAAAGGAACGCTCGACAACGGACATGGATACTGGGACCTGCACAACGGCGTGGGCATCCTGATTCCCCCCAATGTCCGGCATCGAATCATCAACACGGGCGAGGAGCCCCTCGAAATGGTCGCCCTGAACTTCACGCCCGCTGAGGATGCGAAGCCAGGCAAGGAAATCCTGGTCCGCGACGTCCATCTTCTCACCTTGCCGAAGGAAGGAGCTCACTGGAACTATTTCGGCGCCGATCTCTTCTGGCCGAGCGATGGTCTGGGTTCGCATGAAGTGTTTACCGTCATTTTCATTCCTCCCATGAGCATCGCCGAACCGCACGCCCACCTACCGGAGTCCGCCGAGGTTTGGATAAAGCTGCTGCCCGACTCGGCCTACCTGACGCTCGGCAGTGGCGTTCGGGAAATGCCCCCGAACACCGCCATGCTCTCGCCCCCGAATTCGCAAACCGTGCATGCGGTGATGAACCTGTCAGAGGACAAGACTGAAACCTGGCTCTACATCGACCATTATGAGTTCCTGATTGGCTCACGCCCCAATCGCCCGTACGTCGAGCCCAAGGTTTTGACGAGTGCGCCATGATCCGTGCGTCGAGAATGAGAAGCAGTTATCTTCCGGCGAAGCCGGAGGCTATTGAGGCGGAATGCCGCGTCAATGGTGCCTGACCGCCACTGCAGAAGTAACCCCTCACCCAATCACCCCTTCTCCCCTCTTCCCTCTCCCCGGGGGAGAGGGAAGAGGGGGAGGGGAATTGGGGTGAGGGGTTAAGTGGAAACGATGATTCCCCGTGAATCGCTGATTCCTAGAACTGTCAAACTCCGGCTGCCAACCTGGCATAGTCGGAGCATGACGCAACGGATTTGGCTGGGCGTTTCCTGCCTGGCGCTTCTGGGCCTTGTCACATGCGCGACTGCCCTGCAACTTGACGCGCAAAACAATTTGCAGATCCCACTCTCTCAGGGCGTCTCGCCGATCAAGGCCGGCGAATCAACGTATGACGCAAATTGTTCCGCATGCCACGGCGCAAATGGCAAGGGCGGCCGGGCGCCCAGGCTGGCGGACTCCGATGACATTCGGGAAATGAAGGATCAGGAAATCTTCGCGGTAATTCAGGACGGAATTCCCGGCACAGAAATGACCGGCTTCCCCTTGAGTAAGACCCAAATCTCAGAGCTGACGGCGTTCATCCGCAATCTCAACGCCTCGGCCTATCAACAGAATGTATCGGGAGACTTTGCCGCCGGCGAGCATTTGTTCTACGGAGCAGCGGGATGCTCGAGCTGTCACATCATTGCGGGAAGGGGCGGCCTGATCGGGCCCGACCTTTCCAACATCGGGGCGGAGCGCTCCGTCGCGCAACTCACCGAAGCCATTCGCAACCCCGGCGCCACGCCCCGGTATCGGCACGTACGAGCCCTCACACACTCCGGGCAAATCGTCGACGGGGTCATGAAGAATGACAGTACATATTCCATTCAGATTCTCGATTTGAGAGGAATTTATCATCTGCTGCTCAAAAGCGATTTGCAGGAGATTGTTTATTACAAGGAATCGCTGATGCCGCCATCCACCTTGCCGGAAAAGGATTTTCAGAAACTGCTGGCTTACCTGAGCCGCCAGGTGGTTCAAATGGGCGCGAACCCGAGGAAGGAACCGGAGGAAAGGATCTATTAATGAATTGGCGGGTTGTCGGCAGCCTCTTGCTGGCTTTGCCCCTGTATGGCGGGGTCTCGTATCTCGATATCACCAAGGTCCCTGCTGATAACTGGCTCACCTATTCTGGAGATTATTCCGGCCGCAGGTTCAGCGCGCTGGCTCAAATCCGCACGGATAACGTTGGATCGCTGGTGCCGCAATGGGTCTTTCATGTGCCTGGTTCCATCCGGCTGGAAGCGACGCCCATCGTTGTGAACGGCGTCATGTACGTCACCAACAGCAATGAGGTCTACGCGCTCGACGCCGGCACCGGACGGTCCCTTTGGCACTACCGATTCATCGGAGCAACGAAGTCAGATTACAACCGCGGCGTCGCGGTTCTGGATGACCGGCTCTTCTTCGTTTCAAGCGACGCCCGCCTTGTCGCTCTACAAGCAACCACCGGCGCACACTTGTGGGACGTACAATACGCCGACCCGGACAAGTTTTATTCAGCCACCCTGGCGCCTTTGGCCATCAATGGAAAAGTTATCGTGGGTGTGAGCGGAGGCGATTGCGGCGTGCGCGGATTCATTGATGCTTACGACGCCGCAACGGGCAAACGATTGTGGCGCTTCTGGACCGTTCCTGATTCCGGTGACCCGCTGGAGGCATCGTGGGGCGGCCATCCCTCGGGCGGTGCAACCTGGATGACCGGCACCTACGATCCCGAACAAAATCTTCTCTTCTGGACCACCGGAAATCCTGGCAACGCCTTTTATGGTCGCGGCCGTCCCGGCGACAACCTCTACAGCGATTGCGTGCTTGCTCTCGATCCGGACACCGGGAAACTGAAGTGGTACTTTCAATTCACCCCGCACGACACCCACGATTGGGACGCAGAGGAAGTCCCCGTCCTGATAGATGCCCAGTTTGGAGGAAGCCCGCGAAGGTTGCTGGTGCAGGCGAACCGCAATGGTTTCTTCTATGTGCTCGACCGCACGAACGGCAAAATGATGGTGGGCAAACCGTTTGTCGACAAACTGACCTGGGCTCGAGGCATCCTTCCCGGCGGCCGCCCTGACGAAATCCCCGGCACAGAACCGACGCCGGAGGGGAATCTGGTTTGCCCCGGCAACGTCGGCGCCACGAATTGGTTTTCCCCATCCTATAGTCCCGACACAGGACTCTTCTATGTCAATGCCATTGAAGCGTGCGATCACTATTTCAGCTCCACGCGCGCTGCGGAAGCAGGAGGATGCAGCAATGGAACGGGGATCACCCGCGAGACGCCGCACACCGGAAATTTTGTTTTGCTTGCCATTGATATCCAGACGGGCGCAATTCGCTGGAGGATTCCCCTGGTCAGTGGAGAAGATGATTACATCAGCTCGATGCCTGGAACGCTCGCCACCGCCGGAAAACTCGTCTTCTTTGGTGACGATGCCGGCTACTTCGCCGCCGCCGATGTCCAGGAAGGGAAAATTCTTTGGAGCTTCCAGACCGGCCAGATGATTACTGCCTCCCCCATGACTTACGCGGTCAAAGGGAGACAGTTCGTTGCCCTTGCCAGCGCGACGGACGTGCTTTCCTTTGCACTGTTTCGACCTGCTGTCCCGCTGAGCCCGCCGGTCGCTCGGGAGATTGACAGGTAGAAGAAATGATCTGACTTTGTGCGACTGCGGCTTTGGGAGGAACGATATGAAAGCGGTTTTCCATCACACATCGCGCCGTCAGGGATTCACGCGCCTTGAAGCGTCTGCACTATCATTGATTGTCCTCACACTTTTCGGCGGAACCTCCCTTAGGGCACAATCGCCGGGCGAAGTCATCCGATTGTCGAGCGCGATCGATGCGATTGTTCCCGCCAACGCCAGGGCTGAACAAGTCGCCGATGGGTTTGGATTCATTGAAGGCCCCATTTGGGTTCACGACGGCTACCTGCTGTTCAGCGACATCCCTCGGAACGTGATCATGAAGTACAGCCCGGACGGGAAGGTCACGGTTTTTCGCCGCTCCAGCGGATATGGCGGCGTAGTTCCGGCCGGCGCCATCTGGGGCTCGAATGGACTCACACTCGACCGGCAAGGAAGGCTCACCATCTGCGAACATGGGAATCGTCGCGTGACCCGACTGGAGAGAGACGGATCGATCACCGTGATGGCAGACCGTTACGAAGGCAAGCGCCTCAACAGCCCGAATGACCTGGTCTATAAATCGGATGGCTCGCTTTACTTCACTGACCCCCCCTTCGGCCTTCAGAAAACCTTTGACGATCCCGCGCGGGAACTGCCGTTCAGCGGAGTCTATCGGGTAAAGAACGGCAAGGTGCAATTGCTCGTGAGGGATCTCACCGCGCCCAACGGCCTAGCTTTCTCTCCCGACGAACGATACCTGTACATCGCCAACACCGGACCGGCCAAGAAGCTTTGGATGCGTTATGAAGTGAAGCCCGATGGAACGCTGGGCGCGGGCGTGGTCTTCTACGACGTCTCAAACGTGAAGGAGGATGGAGTCCCTGACGGGATGAAGATCGACCGCATGGGGAATCTCTACTGCAACGGCCCAGGAGGCTTTTGGATCTTTTCCCCCAAGGGTGAGCATTTGGGAACGATCCGGCTTCCGCCGCTTTCCGCCAATTGCAATTGGGGAGATGCCGACGGCAAAACGCTCTACATGACTGCGGGCACAGCCTTGTACCGCATCCAGTTAAAGATTCAGGGAATCCGGCCGTAGCGGACCCAACGCCGCGTCGGTTATTTGTTCTCACTTTGTTCCCACTACTGCGCTGAAGAGTCGCAAGAAATGTCTTCGGCAACCGATCTAGATGCGATGAGTTGTAGCATCGCGTTTAATCTTTGTTGAAACTCACCATGCAGTTCGTCGGCGGACCGGAGGTCTGACAAACCAAATGGCCCGAGCGCCCGGGGATGGCGCGTCACATGGAGGTGAATGTCAATGATGAAAAAAGTGATCCCGATAGCACTCGTGGCGGCGTGTTCGATAGCCGCTTTCCTGGTAATAAGAGGACGGACGCTGCACGCGCAGCACCCGGCCTTGAAGCCCTTTACCGCCTATATGGTTTTGAGCCTGATTCCCCCGAACCAAGCGAAACCCTCCGAAGAAACACATTACACGACATCGCTATTCAGCGACGGCTCAAGCGCGAAGGTCTGGATAAGGCAGGCCCCGGACGGTGCCTGGAAGGCACGCACGGATGTTGTGAATGTTTCAGCCAAGACTATGTTTACGGTCGATCCGTATACGAATTCCATAACCACCGTTCCTATGAATGAGAGGGCGGGCAATTCCCATGGAGTGGTGCAGGCTGGCGAGTGCCTGGCCAACCCGTCGCTGCCCCACTCGCAGTTGCTTGGTTACGATGTGGTCGAAATCGATACCCACTTGCCGGCGACCCCTCCACCTGAGGGCATTTCGGTGGCGAAGTGGGAAGCACCATCGTTGGACTGTTTTCCTCTTCGCGAGGTGTACAGGATAACTCGACAAGATGGCTCGGTGTGGCAAAACGTACACGAGGCGCTA
>JASHTZ010000406.1 GCA_030040295.1 Terriglobia bacterium
ACCGGGTCATCAGCGAAAGCCTCTCCCTGGTTGAGCCCATGCTCAAGGCCGCCCAGGTTTCAGTGAGCTCGCACTTGAAAACCGACTTGCCGATGGTCTATGGGAACTCAGGAAAACTCCAGCAGGTTTTTATGAATCTGATCATGAACGCGCGCGATGCCATGCCCCGCGGCGGCGAGCTGACGATCGCCACGGAGTCGGAAAACTCCACTGTGCATGTCGAGGTGACGGACAACGGTGTGGGAATCCCCGCCGATCACCTCAACAAGATTTTCGATCCGTTTTTTACCACCAAGGGCACGAGCAAGGGCACCGGCCTTGGTCTTGCCGTGACCTACGGGATCATCCGCGAGCATTCCGGATCGATTCAAGTGGACAGCGTGGTGGGTCGCGGCACGACCTTCCGCCTGGAATTCCCCGCAACAAGGAAGCCTGTGAATGTCAACTAAAGCCTCAATTCTAGTGATTGACGACGAAAATGAAATCCGCGAAAGCCTCTCGGAGCTTCTGCGTGTCGAGGGGTATAAGGCGGATTCAGCCTCTACGGGCGAGGACGGCATGAAGCGCCTCGAGAACGGTCTCTTTGATCTGGTGTTGCTCGACATCAACCTCCCGGACCGTAATGGACTCGATCTGCTTCAGGTCATCAAGCGCGAAAGCCCGGAAGTGGGCGTGATCATGATCACTGCGTACGCTTCCACGCAGATCGCCTTCCAGGCCTCGAAGCAAGGCGCGGACAGTTACGTGACCAAGCCCTGGGACAATGACAAGCTTTTGCTCGAGGTGCGCAATACGCTCGACAAGACGCGTCTTCAGCTTGAGAACATCCAACTCCGCCGCGCCCTCAAGCGCTACGACCTGCCCAACATCGTCGGCAAGAGCGAGAAGATGCAGAAGGTGATGGACCTGATCACCCAGGTGGCCGCCAGCCGCGCGACGATTTTGATTACCGGCGAGAGCGGCACCGGCAAGGAGTTGGTCGCGAAGACCATCCATGCCACTAGCCCGCGCGCGGACCGGCCCTTTGTCCCCGTCAATACCGGCTCCATGCCCGTTGATCTGCTGGAAAGCACGCTCTTCGGGCACGTCAAGGGTGCGTTCACCTCCGCCATCGCCACCAAGCGCGGCCTGTTCGAAGTGGCCAACCAGGGCACCATCTTCTTCGACGAAATCGGAACCGTGGGCGTGGAAACTCAGACGAAATTGCTGCGCGTCATTCAGGAGCGTGAGTTCATGCGCCTGGGTGGCACGGAGACCCTGAAGGTGGACGTGCGCATTCTCGCCGCGACCAACGCTGACCTACGCAAAATGGTGGTGGAAGGCAAATTTCGTGAGGATCTCTTCTACCGCCTGAACGTTATCACCCTCAACCTGCCTCCGCTGCGTGAACGCAAGGAGGACATTCCGCTCTTGACGGAACATTTCCTTCGCAAGTTCTCCGCCGAAAACAGCCGCGCCGGCCTTCAGTTCTCGCCTGAGGCCATGAAGGTCATGCTCGATTACTCCTGGCCTGGAAACGTGCGCGAATTGGAGAACGCCGTTGAGCGCGCCGTGGTGCTTGCCTCCGGGACGATGTTGGGAACGGAGCTTCTGCCCGAACAGATTCTCCAGGGCGGCCCGCACACGGTGGGAACGATTCCAGCGGAATCGTTGGACGGCCGCTCGCTGTTTGAAATCATGGAAGGAGTCGAGCGACGCATCATCCTTGAAATGCTCGCGCTCACCAACTGGAGCCAGACCGACGCCGCTGACCGCTTCAAGATTCCACTCTCCACTCTCAACCAGAAAATCAAGCGATTGCAGATTGATGTGAAGCGGCGAAGAGACAACTAAACGCGGCGTCATAAATTCTTGCGGATGTTCGGTCCGTGTAGCCGCATAAATGGCTGTCGGGATCGATCTGGATGCGAGTTTATTTATGGCATCGCGTTTAGAGGTAGTCGCGAGATTCCGAAACCGATACCTCATGGAATTTTTGCAGATCTCATGGGACCCAAATTCCGGTCATGTTGCGGAAATGCTGAGTGGAGAAGAACAGGCCTGTGATCATCAGAGAGTTGTATCCGATGTGGAGAAATACGCTGGGGGTAAGTCGTCCTGTCATGCCGCGGGCCAGCGAAAACACCATGCCGACCAGCAGAATAATAAGCGCGTGATTCCAGGCGCCCCAATATTCCGGTATGTGCAGGCCGGCAAAGAGGACCGCCGTGGTTAGTACGGCAAATCGCAGCCCTACCACCCGCTCGCAAACGGCAAAGAGGACGCCGCGGAAGACCAGTTCCTCAATCACGGGCGCGACGGCGATGGCAAACGCTGCGAGAGCATACGAAGCAGCGGGGGAATTAAACATCTTCTCCAGCGGGAAATCCTTCACGTCGGGTTGTAGCCAAAGCGCGAGATTTACGGCGATGGCCAGACTGCATCCTGACAAGAGATACCCTGCGACCTGCCGGAGAGTGGGCTTTTTCCAACCTAGGGATTGCCAGAACGGTTGCCGATGCTGGATCCGCGCGAGCAAAACCAGAAATGCTAGGATGAACTCGTAAAAGACAGTTTGCAGGATGAGGAGGAAAACAGTATCGGATTGCACGGCTTCCGTACTCGTGTGCCACCCCGCCAGAGGCCGCAGCACGACGTAGCCAATCAACACGGAGAATTTGGACGCCAACAGCGCAAAGGGAGTGAAGGCCAGAAGCCACAACAGATCGCGCGGCCTCCAGATCTCGCGCGGCTTAAGGGGTTGAGGTGGGGGCGCAGAGGCGGGACCTTGGTCCGGCGTCGGAGCGTTTTCCA
>JASHTZ010000407.1 GCA_030040295.1 Terriglobia bacterium
GCCATCATGTCGGTGGGGCTGCTCTCCACGGTGAGCGCCATGGTGATTGCCGGACCCAGAGTCTACTTTGCCATGGCGGTGGACGGCTGCTTTTTTGGCACTGCGGCGCGGATTCATCCCCGCTGGGGTACGCCGATGTATGCCATCCTGTTTCAGGTCCTGGCAACCGTGTTGATGATTCTCAGTGGAACTTTTGAAAGCCTGGTCTACTACATCGGTTTCGCCCTGATTTTTTTTGCGGCGCTGGCCGTGGCGGGGCTGGTGCGCTTGCGCCGGCGCGAGGGTTGGCGGACGCTCCCGGTGGTGAATTGGGGCTACCCGCTTGCTCCCGCAGTGTTTCTTGCGGCGAGCGCCTGGATGCTCAGCTACACCGCCTCGATGCGGCCTAAAGAATCCGGGCTCGGCTTGCTGACCATTGTGCTGGGGGCAGTGCTGTACTTCTGGAGATTCCGGCGCAGATGAGCAGGGTAAATCGCAGGCGTTTTCTCAAGAACTCGCTGGGCTCCGCAGCCTGCGTAGCTCTGCGTCCCACAGCAGCATCGCCGGCCTCGAATCCCGCCGACATCGTGGTGTGGGACCTGGATAAGGCTTACCGCGAGTCAACCCCGACGCGCGAGCGAGTGTGCCTGAATGGACTCTGGCGCTGGCAACCGGCGATGGAGGGAGCGGACAGAATCCCCTCCGCCAACTGGGGATACTTCCGCGTGCCGGATTGCTGGCCGGCGGATTCCGGACCGGGGAAGGACCCTCTGATCTTCTATCCCCACCCCCAATGGCAGAAACAGAACTGGGACCGTGTAACCGCCGCGTGGTATCAAAGGGAAATAACTATTCCACCGGAATGGAAGGGCCGCCGCATTACCCTTTCAACGGCCTATTTGAACTCCTATGCTGCCGTCACCATTGACGGCGCACGGGTGGGCGAAATGCGTTTCCCCGCGGGTGAGGTTGACCTCACAGCCGTTTGCCGGCCTGGTGAAAAGCATCTGCTCGGCATGCTGGTGGTGGCCTTGCCCTTGAATGCCGTGATGATGTCTTTCACGGACAGCGCCGGCGCCCGAAAGGTGGCGGGCGGAGTAGAGCGGCGCGGGTTGTGCGGCGATGTTTACCTGGCGGGAATGCCGCCGGGGCCGCGCGTTACCGATGTCAAAGTTGAAACGTCGGTGCGGAATTGGCAAATCACGTTCGATTGCGCTCTCGACGCGCTCGATTCCGGCGCGCACTACGTACTTCGAGGCCAGATCAACGATGGCGAACATCAGGTCGCGGAGTTTACGAGTGTTTCTTTTACTCATCACGAAATGGCGAATGGGCGGATCCGTTCGACCCACGCCTGGCATCCCGAGAAGCTCTGGGACACGCATACTCCCGGAAACCAATATTCCCTCAGCCTTTCACTGCTGGATTCGGCCGGCAAGGTTCTTGATACCGCGCTCCCCGTGCGCTTTGGTTTTCGGGAATTCTGGATCGAGGGCAAGGATTTCTACCTGAATGGGACGAGGATTTACCTCGCCGCCTTCCCGCTCGACAACGCCCAGGAGAGCGCGCTCCAGGCGAGCTACGAAGCGACGCGCGCAACCTTGCAGATGTACAAGAGCTTCGGCATCAACTTTGTTTACACCCATAACTACGGATGCGAGCCCGGAACGCATCGGGCCTTCGAACAAGTCTTGCGGGCGGCTGACGATGAGGGCGTGCTCGTAGCGTTTTCACAACCGCACTTTGGCCAATATGATTGGGTCCCGCCGCTTGCCGACGAGATTAACGGTTATTTGCAGCACGCCAGGTTCTATGTGGAGATTGCGCAGAACCATCCCGCCGTTATTTGTTATTCCACCAGCCACAATGCCGCCGGCTATCACGAAGACATGAACCCGGAGTTGATGGACGGCATCTACATCCCACACGAAAGGCACCGGGCCGTGCTTGCGGAGCACGCGATGCGCGCCGAAGCCATTATTCGGCGCCTCGATGCCAGTCGTTTCGTTTACCACCATGCGTGCGGGAATTTGGGTTCCGTGTATGCAGTGAACTTCTATGCCAACTGGGCCCCAATTCAGGAGATGTCAGATTGGTTCGAACATTGGGCTACGGATGGCGTGAAGCCTGTTTTCACTTGCGAATACAGCACTCCCTTTTACTGGGACTGGTCAATGTACAGGGGCTGGTACAAAGGAAAGAGGGCGTGGGGCGATGCCTTGGTTCCCTGGGAATTCTGCGCTGCCGAATGGAATGCACAGTTCCTCGGGCCCCCCGCTTATCGCATCCCCGACGCCGAAAAGGAGAACTTGCGCTGGGAGGCCGAACAGTTCCGCCAGGGACTCGCCTGGCACCGCTGGGATTACCCGCACGCCTTCACCTCCGAGGTGTTCTCGGATATCTTCCGGATCATGGCCCTACACCTTACGGAGAATTATCGCGGCTTCCGCACATGGGGAAATTCTGCTACCTCCGCCCCCTGGGACGGTTACTTCGCCCGAAAGTCACCTCATGCGCGCGGCCTTGCAGAGTTGCAGTCGGGATTTGACTGGGAGCGCATGCAGCGGCCCGGCCCGCGGCCTGTTTATCTCGATGAGAAAAAGGCAGGAGAGTTGCTTGCCTATCATCCCTCGAATTACGTGCCCACGCCCGTCGGCGAGGCGTTGGAGCGAAATTACAGACCACTGCTCGCTTACCTGGCGGGCAAACCTGCGGCCTTCACGAGCAAAGATCATAACTTCCTGCCGGGCGAAGCTCTGGAAAAGCAATTGATCCTGATTAACAACTCCCGTGTGGAGGTGCAAGCGGAGTGCCAGTGGTCGTGCCGCCCAGTGCGTGGCATGAGCGAAAAAAGCAACGTCACCGTGGCACCGGGCCAGCAACAACGGCAGAGCTTACAGATCAACCTGCCTTCCGACTTGCCCCATGGGCGCTACGATTTGCGCGCCTCGGTCAGGTTCGCAAATGGTGAAACACAGGAGGATTCGTTTTCAATTAATGTACTTTCCCCGCCGAAAGCCCTGAAACTCAGCGCCAAAATCGCCCTCTTCGACCCCCAGGGTGAAACCGCGAACTTGCTGGAGCGGTTTGGCGTTCGGTGCGAACGAGTCGAGGCTCATTCGGACCTTTCTGCTTATGAAATTGTCATTTTTGGGAAAAAAGCGCTCACATCGAACATGCCGGCACCGGATGTCGCGCGCGCGCGCGAAGGCCTGAAGGTGGTGGTCTTTGAGCAAACCGCTGAAGTTCTGGAAAAACGGCTTGGCTTCCGCATTGCCGAGTACGGATTACGACAGGTCTTTCCCCGCGTTCCTCAACACCCGGTGTTGACAAGCCTGGATGAGGAGCACCTGCGGAATTGGCGGGGAGAATCGACGACGCTGCCGCCGCGCCTGGACTTGCAGATTTCGAATCAGTTTGGGGGAGCCCCCGCGGCAAGCTGGGCGGGAATACCCGTCACACGTCTCTGGCGGTGCGGAAACCGCGGCAACGTAGCCTCCGCGCTCATCGAAAAACCGGCGTGCGGAAGCTTCCTGCCCATTCTCGATGGTGGCTATGCCCTCCAATACAGCGGGTTGTTGGAGCATCGCTCCGGCAAGGGACTGATCCTGTTCTGTCAGACTGACGTAACAGGCCGGAGCGAAACTGACCCGGCGGCGGAGATTCTGGCCGCGAACGTACTCCGTTACCTCGCGGAGTGGAAGGCTTCGCCGGGCAGGGAAGTGTTATACGCCGGCGAAGCTGCGGGCATGAATCATTTGCGAGCCGCGGGATTTCAGCCGGCGCGATATGATGGTGGAAAGTTGTCCGACCAGGTCCTTGTAGTTGCGCCCGAGGGAGGGCGGGAACTTGCTTCCGATGCAAAACGAATCGCTGCTTGGGTGAAGGGCGGCGGCCGCCTCCTGTCTGTCGGGCTGGAGGGTAAAGAGGCGAGCGCGTTTCTGCCTTTCAAGGTAACCACCGTCAAGGGGGAACACATCGCAGCCTATTTTGAGCCCTTCGGCCCCGACTCGCCTTTCGCCGGCGTGTCTCCGGCGGAAGTGCACAACCGCAGCCCGCGTGAAATCCCTCTTGTGTCGCGCGGCGCCAGCGTTGTGGGCGACGGAGTATTGGCTTCCGCGCAGGGTTCAGCCGTGGTGTTTTGCCAGCTTGTCCCCTGGCAATTCGATTACGCGCGCGGGCAGATGAACGTTAAACGGACTTACCGAAAGGTCTCTTGCCTGCTGTCTCGATTGCTGGCAAACCTGGGAGCTGCCTGCTCTGCGCCAATTCCCCAACGCCTTGCCAAGCCTGCGGCCGATGACGAAAAGCGTTGGCTCGAAGGACTCTACTTGGACGTACCTGAAGAGTGGGATGATCCCTATCGATTCTTTCGCTGGTGAGGATCGCTGCCACTCCAGCCCGGTTTCCACGCGCGGTTCG
>JASHTZ010000408.1 GCA_030040295.1 Terriglobia bacterium
GGCTTGAATACCTTTATCAAGGATCTCGGCATATCCCGACTTGATCAAGGCGTCTCTGCGGCGCGCGGCAAGTTGCGGATTGGCACGTCGAGGGCTCATTTTTCCCCGCCTGCGTTCAAAAGCAGTCTGGTCGGATTGTCGATTATTCACTATATTTGTCAATAAGATTCGCCAGCCGTTTCAACCTCTCGCAAAACGATTGGGTTACAATGGCCGCATGCGGCGGCGGGAGTTCGTGCTACTTCCGGCTTTAGCGCTCGGCGCTTCAGTGCGGCCCCTTCGGGCCGACCATCACATCCTCTCACTCGATCCTCTGATCGTGGATTTTGACCTTTCAACTCAGCAAGGGCGTTACACCGGCATCGACGACTTTTACATCCGCAATCACTTCGAGATTCCCCAAACGCCCGAGCTACCGGTTCTGAGCATCGAGGGCGAGGTGACGAAGCCGCTTCACCTGGGCTGGGAGGACCTCGCCCGGCTGCCGAAGAAGCAGGCCGGGGCAGTGTTGGAGTGCGCGGGCGACCCTGCCAAGGTCACCAGCCTGGTGAGCGACGGCTTGTGGGAAGGCTGGCGATTGGGCGACGTTCTCGCTCTGTCCGAGCCGAAGAAGGAAGGCACGTTCGTGTATCTCTTCGGCCGCGATGGATACGCCCGCAGCGTGCCCATCGAGCGCGCCATGAGCGACGGGATGCTGATTACCAAACTCAACGGCCGCCCGCTGGTGCGCAATCACGGAGCCCCATGGCGCGCGCTCTTTCCCGGCTGGTACGGCGCCGACTCGGTGAAGTGGCTCGAACGGATTCTGCTCGCCCCCACGCCGCTTCCCCCCGATGGAGACACGTACCTTGAAGTCTGGCAAGGCCCGGCCGGATCGCTCCAGCGCAAACCCCTGCCGCGCGTGCTGGTAAACTCGGTGATCATCAGCCCCGCGGAAGGCGCGGTGCTTCGCGCCGGCAGAATTCTGATAAGGGGGCTAGCATGGTCCGGCAACGGAACCATTCAGGATGTCCAGGCCAGCGCCGATGGCGGGAAAACCTGGCGCCCGGCGAAAATAGACATCGCACAAAGCCCATACGATTGGGTACTTTGGCAAACCGAGATGGAGATCCTGCAACGCGGTCCGGTGGAACTGGTTTCGAGAGCCACCGACGCCGCAGGAAATACCCAGCCGCCCAACCGCGACTCGCGCCGCGTGGACTATTACGGAAACAACACCTGGAGCCGCGTACGCTGCGTGGTGGTCTAGGCCAGCGCTTCCAATTTGAGGCCGCTCGCGAGGTCGCCTGCGGGGCGCACGCCTGGTCCACGCGCCCGCTTCACGTTCCTGGCGGGCTTTGGTATGATGATGACTCAATATTGTAATTCGAGCGAATCGAGCGCAGCGACGGGGCGAGACAGCATATCTCGCAATTTTGCAAAGGGAGTGTTCAACGCGGGTGTCTGACAGATTGTGCAGTTCGCGCAAGTATCCTCAAATTTTGAACTGGACGACTCAACCATAGGAGGACGAACTCATGGCGAAGCCGGATTTGATGAAACACGCAGACTGGATTAACGACACGACGGTAAAAAAATTCTTCAGTTCCGATGCCAAAGACCGAAGTCAAAGCACAGCAACCAAAACCGGCTTACAGTCGGTGGATCTTTACCTCGATCTGTACGAAAAGTGTACGGACAACAAATGGCCAGCTCTCCTGCGGCAGCTCGACATAGTCCTTGATGCCTGGATCGCAAGCAAAACCAAGAAAGACGGCTCGCTCAATACCATTCGGGACCATAATACCGTCCTTGATCTCCAAACCCGGGTTCGAAACGCGAGAACGTTTCCCAACCCGCTTCCCTGGGATAACTCCTATCCCGGTATTTCCATCGCACAGGATCCATTTGCGTGCGATTTTGAAGTTCCGGCGACTTTTTCCGGCGATGTGAGGAACGATTTGACCAGCCTGATCAGCAAACCCAAAGGAAAGGCGCTTGTGGCGATGCTCTCTAAAGCCTGCCGGGATAAAGGGCACGAAGTCGTCATCCAGTACTTTACCAAAGGCAGCAGCAACTGCGCGCCAGTGAACGTCCCCATTACCAACGAGTTCCGGCGGGGCTTGAGCGAACCCAATGGGGTGAACATGACCGAGCTGATGGGCAATAAACTGCTCGTCGCGTTGGGCAAGCGGACCGGCAGTAAGGGTCCGGAGTTCACTCCCAATACCGGCGCAAACGCGGTGGTCCGCTACGATCCGGCTGATGCGGGATTTGGAGAGGAGAAGGGACGACCCTCGTGCATTGCCCTTGCGCACGAACTTGTCCACGCCTATCACTTTGTGAACGGCATTTGCGCCCGCCAGCCGACCGGCGGCACATCCGGAGATCAAGGCGGAGCGGAGGAGGAAATGCGCGCCGTGGGGGCTCTCGCCTATTTGAAAGACCCGCCGTCGGAAAACTGGATTCGCGAGGAATGGAGCCTGAAAATGCGCACCAGTTATTCCGGGAACGACTTCACCCAAACAACTGCGACCCTGTTTACGTAGTGCGCCACCGGCGGGCAGCGCCGATTGAAAGCGCGTGACGCCAAGAAGGCGGCTGGCCCGGCGAATTGCGTGCCGGACCAGCTCAGGGTTTGTTCTCTCATCGCAGGTTTACTGAAGCTCAGAAGTACAACTTCAATGCCAACTGGATCTGGCGGGCGTCATTAGGGGAATCACGTGTGCTGGTGATCTGCCCGAAGTTTGTGGAGTTCAGATAATTCGTGGCGCTGGGCAACCCGAAGTCCGGAGTGTTGGTGAAGTTGAAGAACTCGCCGCGAAATTCGAGATAAGTGGCCTCGGTAATGTGGAACTGCTTGAACAGTGAAAAGTCGAGGCGGTGGACAGGCGGCCCGTACACCTGATCGGGAGCGCCGCCCAGGGGCGCACCGTTGGTCTGGCCTACGGACGCGACCGCCGGCGGACTGGCGAACGCCGCGGCATTCCAATAGTGAGCGATGCTCTGCCCGGCGTCGACATTTTCGCCGGGAACCAGTAGAGCGTTGCTCCCGGCGGCCTGGCCAGCGACCGTGGTTACGGCACTATGAATGGTGGTGGGCTGCCCGCTGGTCCAAGTGAAGATCCAGTTGGCGTGCCATCCGCCCAAAATCGCATTTTCCACTCCATGCGAGGTTCCCAGAAGGTGCTGGCCTGCTCCCACGGGCAGCGCCCACGTGCCGCTGTAGTGGAGAATGTTGGTCGTGTCCCAATCACACAACGCGTAGTCATACTGAATCCCAAAACCCGGCACGTAGGGAGCGCGGTAGTAATTCTCCGATTCGCCATAAATCGTTCCGCCCCCGTCGTCTCGGCACTTCGAATAGGTGTAGTTGAAGAGGAAATCCAGCCCCGCGCCGAAGCGCCTTTGAATATTGAACTGCATGCCGTTGTAATAACTGTCGGCCTGAGTGGTTACATAAAAGTAGCCGCGTGAAAGATCCGGGTACGGCAGGTAAGGCAGGAGGTTGCTGGTGGTAGGAGGCAAGAGGACGTTGGGCAGATTTGCCTCCGTAACGCTGTCCAGGTGGCGGCCGCCCGTGTAAACGTAACCGATGCTTCCCATGGTGTTGCGCGTCAATTGGTATTGCAGGGTCAGGTTGCCCTCGTAGGCCGTGGG
>JASHTZ010000409.1 GCA_030040295.1 Terriglobia bacterium
GCCGAACCGCCGTATACGGACCCGTACGTACGGTGGTGTGACAGGGACAGCGGGCAACTGCTTACCTATGTCGATTGGGCACAGGGGGCGTGCGGAAAGCGATGGAGAATTGCGAATCTTCCTCTTGGTTGTTTTTGGCTCAATCGGCACCCTGGCGCGTTACGGGTTGCAGGGGCTCGTTCAATACAACATGGAAACCACATTCCCGGCCGGGACTTTGGCGGTGAACCTGATTGGCTGCTTTTTGCTGGGAGTCGTCGGGGAATATGGACTTGATCACCTGGCTTTTCCGCCCGAATGGCGCATCGCCATCACCGTGGGTTTTATCGGGGCCTTCACAACGTTTTCGACGTTTACATGGGAAACGGTGCGGCTTTTTGAAGACGGCGATTGGCTTCGCGCCTGCGTCTACGTAACCGTCAGCGTGCTGGGCGGAATAATGTTGCTGCGCGGCGGGATGAAGCTGGCCAAATGGTTCTGAGGGGAGGCGACATGGAACATCAGCGCTTCGAAGGCGAGCGTACCCTGATGCGCGTCCACATTGGCGAATCGGACCGCTGGCAGGGCGTGCCGCTTTACGAGGCCCTCATCAAGCTTTTCCGCAAGGAAGGGTTGTGCGGCGTCACCGTGCTGCGCGGCGTTGCCGGATACGGTTCCACCAGCCGGCTTCACACCGACAAGGTTCTACGCCTCTCTCAGGACCTGCCCATTATTCTTGAGGTCGTCGAATATTCTGAGCGGATCGAGCAGATCCTGCCGAAGCTCGACGAGATGGTGGGAGGCGGGCTGGTCACGCTGGAAAAAGTTCGTGTCATCCTCTACCGTCCCAAGAAGTAAACCCTGCTATGGACGCGAATCAAAAGGAAAAGCCCGCACTCGAAGTTTCCGCCGCGCATTCCATCGCCCTCGTGGCGCGCCCCGACTTGATGATTTAAGGGTGCGGGGCACGCGGCAGGGGAAACGATGGCCCTCAATGAACTCCACGCGCGCAGGCTGGCCACGGTCGCGAAGATGTTTGAGGCCGCTCTGGATCGCATGGAGCTGACCCTGCGCGCCGTCGAAAAGGGCGGCGAAGCTGCCGACGCTTCAGGAATTTCACTCGAGCAGGTGCGAGCCATGCGCGACAGGACTTCGGCCATTCGCGACCACTTGCGCAAAGGCCTGGAGCACTTCTCGATCAAACTTCAAAAACCCGAGCCCCAGCAGATGCTGGTCGCGGAACTTTCCACGCTCTGGGTGATTCTGGAAAATGCCCGTCCCGCGCGCATGAAGGGATATGGGCGCGAATTCGCTCCTCAAGATAAGGCCGATTGGGAGAATCTCATTCAAGCTTTGATGCGCGAGACAGAATCGATCCGGCGCGTGGTCCTGAAGGGGAAAAGCAAGGGCTGAGATCCGGCCGCGCGGCTGGGGGCAAAATTCATCTGCCATGAACACCGAGCGGGAGAACCCGGGCCGGGCGTCGCTTGCTGATCCACTCGACGTGGAGGGCGCTGGACGGCTTTTGCGGCTTGCGACTTTGGGAAATGAACTCGGCGCCAGGAATGCGGCGGAGGAATCTCGCGAGCTTGCGGCGCGCGTTTCAGAAGGCCGCTTTTACCTTGCCTGCATCGGCCAATTCAAGCGCGGCAAATCCACGCTCATCAATGCTCTGGTCGGCGAACCGGTTCTGCCCGTGGGCGTTGTTCCGGTGACGGCGGTGCCCACCGTCGTTCGCTACGGTCCGCAAAAGCAGGCGCGAATCAAATTTCGCGATGGCGCATGGCAATCGATTGCCGTATCGGACCTCGAGCTCTACGTCGCAGAAGAGCACAATTCCCAAAATTCCAAGGGCGTAATCGGCGCGGAGGTCTTCCTGCCCGGCGGGTTGCTCGCCACGGGCATGTGCATTGTCGATACGCCCGGCTTGGGCTCGGTTTTCACGGGGAACACTGCCGCCACACAGGCCTTCGTTCCGCACATTGACGCCGCCCTGGTGGTCGTAGGCGCGGACCCGCCGCTGGCCGGCGAGGAATTGGCGATGGTTGAAGCCATGGGGCGGCGAGTTGGGAGCCTCATCGTGGTGCTCAACAAGGCCGACCGAACTTCCGATGTGGAGCGGGCAGCAGCGGCTGAATTCACCCGCCAGGTGCTGGAGAGAAGCCTCCAGCGACCCGCCGGGGCGATTCTTGAGGTCAGTGCGGCGGAGCGCCTGGAGAATCGCGAACCGGACCGAGACTGGGCGAAACTTCAGGCGTTGCTGCAGGGCTTGGTTGAGGATTCCGGCCGCAAGCTCGTTCAAGCCGCTTGTGAGCGTGGTGTTCAGCGACTGAGCGAGCAACTGCTGGCCATCGTCCTGGAAGAGCGCGAGGCGCTGGAGCGTCCAATCGAGGAATCCGAGCGGCGAATCGCGGCGCTGACCGCGACCATTGCCGATGCGGAACGCTCCATGCGCGAAGTGGAATTTCTCTGGATGGCGGAGCAGCGGCGGCTTTCCGATTTATTCGTCACCCGGCACAAGGAGTTCATCCGCAGCACGCTGCCGCAGGCTCAGGTGGAGTTTGGGCGGGCGGTGCGCGCTGCACCTCGCGCGATGGGTCCGGCGCATCGCCGCGCGGTTATGAGCGTGGCGCAGGGAATTGCCCAGCGCATGGTTTTGCCCTGGCTGCACGCCGAGCAGGAGGCGGGAGAATTGGAATATCGCCAGGCGGCCAAGCGATTTGTGGAGACGGCCAACGACTTTTTAAGAAAACTCGCGGAATCAGGAATTCGCGAATTGGCGCGCATGCCCAATGCCCTCGACCCGGAGAGCGGTTTCCGCACCCGGTCGCAGTTTTTGTTTCGCGACTTGATTGAGATTGCGCAGCCGGCCTCGCCCCTTCGATGGATAAGCGATTTGGTCCTGGGCCTCGTGGGGGCGCGCGGCGCGATCGAGCGCGATGGCCGGGATTTCCTCGAGCGGCTGCTGGAGGTGAATTGCTCGCGCGTGCAGAACGACGTCCTAAAGCGCGTGGAGGAGAGTCGTGGGAAGCTGCAGGCGGAAATTCGCAAGCTTCTGCATGAGGTCAGCCGCATCGCCCTCGAGGCGCTTGCCCATGGGCGAGAGGCGCAGGCCGCAGGTGCCTCTGCTGTAGAGGCGGCCCGGAAGCGGCTCGACCGCTTGGAAGAAGAAATCGCGAGAATTTCGCGGGCGCGAATTCCCTGAGATCCGATCGGAGCAATGGATTTGCAAGGAGGAGGAGGAGGCTGATTGCTCAAGCCAGCGCCCTTCGTCGACCGGGGAAAATTACAGCGCGCGAATGTGAATCGACCCGCCGCTGGTGTGCAGGCGCAATTCATCTCCACCCGAACCAATGGATCCCTGCAAGTGCGAGTGGCTCAGCGTTCCCGTCATGCGTACGGGCAAATCGCTTGAAACCGAACCGCCGGAAGTGGAGGCGTCGAGATTCAGGTTGGCGGAGGGGTCGATGGCCAGGTCGATGGAACCGCCGGAGGTTTCAAGAATTCCGCCGTGCCGATTGCCGGGGCTGTAAGTGGCATGGATGGACCCGCCGGAAGTGGTGGCCTCAACATATCCCGAGACGCGCTCGATGTGAATTCCTCCTCCGCTGGTATGCGCGGTGAGATTTCCATCCACCGATTGCGCGCTAATCGTCCCGCCGGAAGTTGCCACGTGGGCTTCGCCCGTCACCTCGGTGACATGAATTGACCCGCCGGAAGTGTGAGCTTGCAGATTGCCCGTCAAACCGCTGACTTCAATGGAGCCGCCCGAGGTTTTCAAATCGGAATCGCCGTGCAAACCGGAGATCGCAATGCTTCCCCCGCCGGTGTGAACTTCCGTGCGGGTATCCGCCGGAACTTCGATTTCAAAGTGCACGGAAATTCCGTGCTCCCACTCGGATTCATGCTTGCGCCGCGCCGTTACGCTGGCCCAGCCGTTGCCTGCCGTGTAGGTGATCTCCAGTTCGCTTTCCAAATCGTCCTTCGGGGAAGTTACGACGATACGCGCGCCGGGGCGCGTTGTGCCCGTGATCGTTACGCTTCCCACCTCCGACTCGAGCATGAATCTGCCGCCGGGCGCGAGTTCCAGATTTTTCTCGACGCGCGAATCGGCGCGCAGCGGTAACGCCATGGCCAGCAAGGCCAGGACCGTCAGGACGAGAAGATGGCAAGCGGCGAATGCAAGGCGAGAGGTCGGAAACTCCAGAATCCCCACCTTGCCGGAACTTCCTCCTGCCGTATGCCCTCTGCCGTAGATCTCCGGGGTTCGAAAGCTTCGCATGTTTCCTCCTTCGGAGTACTGCACGTAGTTTGATACGTTAGACGGGCGGCATAAGTTCCGGTTAGCAGGTGATTTGCAGTCGTCACAAGGTTCCCCGAACCTTGAAGGGCACGAAGGCTGCTTGCCTGCGACGGCCGGCAGGGGAGACTTTTCGTTCAGAAATCAAACGCAGAAGCTAAATTCTCCGGCGAAATAGCCGATGAGCAGGATATGGATCTTCGCGCCGCGACGCCTGAGACGGCTTCCATCACCAGTTCGCCCACGCGCTTCATCGCTCGCCAGCCGATTTTTGACCGCGAGGAGAAGGTGTTCGGCTACGAGCTGCTGTTCCGCTCCGGCTTTGAGAATCGTTACAACGCGAAGGATGGGACCGCCGCCGCATGCGACGTGACCGACAATTTTCTCAACGCCGACGCCGGAATTCTGACCGCCGGCCGAAAAGCCTTCCTCAACGCCACGCGCCAGTTCCTGATTGATGAGTACGCCACGCTGTTACCAAAGGATGGGGTGGTCATCGAGATTCTCGAGACCATCGAACCGGATGAGGAAGTGCTGGCAGCGTGCCGAGCCTTGAAGGACCGGGGATACGTCATCGCGCTGGATGACTTTGTTTACGACGAGAGATTCCAGCCGTTTATCGACCTGGCCAATCTCATCAAAATCGACTTCAAGCTTTCGTCGCCCGAACACCGCCGGCAGGCCGTGGCGAGGTTTGCCCCGCGGGGCATTCAGTTGCTGGCGGAAAAAGTGGAGACGCGGGAGGAATTCGCCGAAGCCCGGGAGTGCGGATACAATTACTTTCAGGGCTACTTCTTCTGCAGGCCCCAGATTATTCCCTCCGTGCACATTCCTGCCTTCAAGATCCATTACCTGCGCATCCTGCAGGCCATCAACCAACCGGATCTTGACCGTGACGAAATTGTGGACCTGATCGAGCGCGAAATCTCGCTGTGCTACAAGCTGCTGAGAATTGTGAACTCACCGCTTTTCGGCTTCCGGCGTGAAATCAGCTCCACCGGCCACGCGCTGGCGTTGCTGGGCGACCGCGAGCTGAGAAAGTGGGCGTCCGTGGCGGCGGTTCTGGGCATCGCGGGAGACAAGCCCAACGAGCTGGTTTCAACGTCGCTGGCGCGAGGCCGCTGCTGCGAGCTTCTGGTGGCCAGCCAGGGCACCATCACTCAGGGGCCCAGCATGTTCCTTCTCGGCGTGCTCTCGCTGATGGACGCCATGCTGGGGAGGCCGATCGCGGAAATCGTCTCCGAAATTGCCCTGCCCGAAATGGTTCGAGCCGCGCTGCTGGGTGAACCTAACCGCTTTCGCAAAATTCTCGACCTCGTCAAATCCTTTGAGGCGGCGGAATGGAGTGCGGTGAGCGACCTGGCGGCTCAGCTCCATTTGGAAGAGTTGCAAATCTCCGCCGCCTACCCGCAAGCGATCGACTGGGTGCAGAAGATTTTCCAAATCTGAACTGGATTAAAAGGATAACGGAAGTCTAACGCCGGTTATTCACGAAGGCGCGGAGGCCTACAGGTGCAGGGTTTCACACAGAGAGTTCACGGAGCCGTATGGGCCACTCGAAGCATCGGGCTGTGGGACCCCAGAGCGCACAGAGAAGCCCTTGATGATTTTTCCGTGCCCTCTGTGCCGCCACTCCGCGAACCCTGTGAGAAACTCGTTCTGGCGTCGACACCGGCTCGAGAAACTCATGAGCAATGCTGCCTAAAGCTCGCTGTAAACGTAAACGCCGCCCATGCGCACGCGCACTTTGATGTCCTGGTCGCCTTCGGAATTCCAAAACATGATCCGGCGGCCCCACCCGGCGCCGTTTTCCCCGTGCAAATCGCTCTGCACGTAGCCTAGAATCGTCCGGGCATTCAGCGAGCGCAGGCGGTAGATGGAGGGAACGTCAATTTCCACGTCGCCGTAGCTCAAGTTCACTTCCTGCCGGCCAATCAAGCCGCTCACGCGCACCTCGCCATCCACGCACTTCATGCGCACGTTGGCGTCAAAGGGCATGTGGATGCGGAGATTCACGGTGAGGTCCGATTCGTTGTGGAAGGGGTGCGAGAAACTGCGGGAAGGATAAACGGTGCGCAGCAGCACCTGCTTGTCCTGCCCGTCCAGCACGACCTGCACCTGGTCGTAGAGCGGCTGGGCGTGCTTTTCGTCTTTCGCCTCCACAACTTTTTCCGCCTCGATTTCCAGCCGCGGCTCGTCCCAGCCGTCCACCTCCACGTCGCCCATGCGCGTCTCGATGGTGAGCGTGCCGAAGGAAAACATGCGGGTGGAATAGTGGAAGGTCTTGCTGAATTCATCGGCGCGCAGCGGAGCGCAGATGGCGACAGAGAGCACCATCATGAGCCCGGCTTTCAAGCCTGGAGATCGGATGCCGAAATGGGCTATCACGCCTCGATGGTACGGCCATCATTCGAGAAGAGTCAATCGATGGTGACATACCATTATGAGGGACGTAGAATGGCATTTCGAATATTCAGAATTCTACATCGAGGGATGCAAGGGGGATTTCTTGAAAAGAGCAGGGGTGATAACTTTTCTGGGAATCGCGAGCTTAGCTTTCGCCGCCCAAGACCGTCCCGTGCGGCCCAAGATTTTGGGCATCGACCACGTGGCGTTCTACACGACAGCGCCGGAGGGCGTCGCGCATCTCTATCACGATGAACTGGGCCTTGCCGCCGCCAAGCCCATCGAGCCCGGAGAGATTTTGCGCTACTGGGTGGGCAGGCAATGGGTTGGATTCAGCGCGGCTCCGGAGGCCAATGCCATCAGCCGTCTTGACCACGTGGCGTTTGCGACGGACGATGTCGCCGGGCTGAAACGCTACCTTGCAGCCAAAGGCGTAATGGCGACGGACGACATTCAACGCCGGCCGGATGGAAGCCGCAGCTTTCGCGTGAAAGATCCCGGGGGCAATATCATCGAATTTGTCGAGCGCGCCAAGACAATTCCGCCCGAGGATCCCGAAGCCGTTTCCCGCCGCCTCATTCATACCGGATTTTTGGTCCGCAATCGCGATAAGGAAGACGCTTTCTATCGGGACATCCTGGGCTTCCACATCTACTGGTATGGCGGAGCGCAAGCGGGCCGAACCGACTGGTGCGCAATGCGCGTTCCCGATGGTCTCGATTGGCTCGAGTATATGCTCAATGTTCCCGTCCACTTGCAGCGCCGGCAGCTCGGCGTGATGGACCACATCTCGCTGGGGGTCGAGAACATGCGGCAGACCTCGGCGAAACTCGAATCGCACGGTTGGAAGCCCACCGACCGCGAGCAGGCCAGAATCGGACGCGACGGCAAATGGCAGCTTAACCTTTATGACCCGGACCTCACGCGCGTGGAGCTGATGGAATTCCGTCCCGTGCAAAAACCGTGCTGCTCGGAATTTCAAGGGCCGCAGCCGGGGCCAGAGGATTAGTGCAAATTGCTCCCCTGCGCCTGTTCACGGAGGGTTTGGAGGTGAGGTTTCATTTCCTATCCTATTAAAATCAAAGCAGTTAGTCGGAGAAGAAGAGAATTCCGGCCAAATTTCACAGTCGGCAGCCCCTCTCAGTTAAATCAGGCCTTTCAACCCATTTATTTTCAATGTATTACAAAAGATCATGTTTTCCAG
>JASHTZ010000410.1 GCA_030040295.1 Terriglobia bacterium
CTTTCGGATGCTGCGTGTAAATTCTTGCGGCGGCCTTGGTCTCGCGACCTGCCCTCGTTCGTTTTCCTTTTCAGTTTGATTCCGTGTGGTATACTGGGCTCGCCTTTTCCGTAATTCGATTCAAGTTTCGGCCAACGAGCTCAACGTTGCCACAATGCCCGTGGAACCCCCCGTCGCAACCGGCGGGGGACCGGTGCTGGCAGCGAGAGGCTCGACTCAAGCGCTAACATAAGGAGTGCAACGATGTCTGACCGAGGTGTGTTCCTTGCTGCCTTTCTGACTTTGGTCCTGGCGGTTGCGGGCGCTTTTGCCCTTCCGGAGCTTTTCATCCGTGAGTTGCTGATGTCCGCCATCTTTGTAGTTATCGCGGTGATGGTTTTCTTTGGCGATGATAAATTCCCTTATATGTTGGGAATGGTGGCACCCATCATCTGGATCCTCTTCAGCCTTTTAACCGGCGGGCTCTTCTCCGACCTCGCGGCAATGTTCCGATTTCTCACCGGAAAACCTTCCGCGCCCCTGGAGACGCCACTGCACGGCTTTGCATATCTCACGGGTTTATTGCTGGTCATTGTTTCCTATCGCGCTTGGAGTAAACAAGTCACTGACAAGTTCTTCGGCAAGATTTTCGGTCTTAGCGTGGTGATCAGCCTGATTTGGGTTGCGGTGATTTTCGTCTGGCAATTCCACCAGTTTTCCGCAGGCACGCCGGTGCATTGATTTCAGGGCTCCGCACCCAACCTTTGATTTTGGGTGCGGCGCTGGAAGTTTTTTCGTCAAGCCGCCCCGCCAGTTGACCAACGTCCGGAGTTCTGAGATTCTGGAAGCCCGAGCCACTTTTCAGGTTTCGTGGAATTACGGCGACATGACCGTAAATTCACGCCTTTGGGGAGAGTGCGCTTCACGATGGATGAATATTCGAAAGGAACGAATTCAAGCCGCATGAGGGTTTCGGCCGAGAGGTTTCAGAAAGCCAAAATCATTTTCCGCAAAGACCATACCGAAGATCTGTGGTCCATCCGGGTTCGTCCTGAGCACCCCTTCACTTTTAAGCCAGGCCAATACGCGACGTTGGGAATCGAGGAGGATGGCAAAGTCGTGGAGCGGTCCTACTCGATCTGCTCGAGCCCGCACGAACCGGAAGTGGAATTCCTGTTTGAACTGGTAATGAGAGGCCGGGTGACACCTCCGCTTTATCATCGCCAAGTGGGTGACACGCTCTTGATGAGGCGGCAAGCCCGGGGAAGTTTTACCCTCGAACACAAAAGCGGGCACAAGAAGCATCTGCTGGTTTGCACAGTGACCGGCGTCGCTCCCTACGTCAGCATGGCACGAGCGCTGGCGCGCCAGGCGAGGCAGGGGCAAAGTCCGGGCATCCAGGTTGTATTGCTGCATGCCGCCAGCCGCTCGTGGGAATTTGCCTATCGAGAGGAGTTGGAAGCTCTTGCCAATGAATTTGCGTGGTTCAATTACCTCCCTGTGATCAGCAGGCCTTGGGAAGATCCGGAATGGAAGGGGGAGGTGGGGCGCATCGAGGACGTTTTGCGGAAGTATACCGACGAGATGAGCCTCGAGCCCCAGAACACCACGGTTTACCTCTGCGGTCATCCTCAGATGATCGAAAACGGCAAGGGTATTTTGCGCCGCCGTGGATTTGACAAGGAAGACCTGCGCACGGAAGTCTTCTGGGTGCCACCTAAAGAAGCTCGCTAACCCCCGACCTCTGAAAATTTCGCTTCCTTCCATTGACCTGCCGGCGAACCGCCGCGAACGTGCTCGGGATGAAGGTGATATGCCACAAGTGTTTCCGGCCAGAATGTGACCCTGACTCTTGCAATCTCACTGGTGGGAAACAACCGGTGCAACTGACGCGCCGAAAGCAGCCCCAGTTCCTGGACGGTGCCCTTGGGAATGTGCGTGCCCAGCCAGCGGTTGTAATGCATCTGGACGGGACGGGGCAGGAATTGGAAAAACGGCAGGTGGTGATGAGATTCAAAAGGGTACCAGTAATTCGGCGTCGTGACGAACCAGCTTTTGCCCACACGCATGATCTCTTTTGCGAATGCTTCCTGGCGGCCGGGCCCCAGAATGTGCTCGATCACCGCGTTCGAAAACACCAGGTCGAAACTCTGGTCGGGGAAGGGAAGCGCGCAGCCGTCAAACAGCACGTATTGCGGCTGCGGATAATGCCGGCGCGCCGAAACAATCTCACTGGGCTCGTATCCGCCCGCTACGATCCGCTCGGGAAACGGGTAAACGTCTTCAAGCGAGTATTGTAGAAACACCTCGCCGCTGGCGCCCACGTCAAGAACTCGATCTTCCGGGCGTGCTTGATATTCCTTCTTCAACAAGTCGAATTTCTTCGTTCGCGACTTGTGGCTCAGGTTCTTGAGGACCCGGCGGAACGCCGAATCCCTGGCTTTCTCCACGCCTTCTCCGAATCAACCCGCGTAGTTCCCGGTTCCCCCGCGCGAGGCTGCAAGTCTGAGATAGTATACGGAAATTGTCTAAAGAAACAGACGCCTGGACAGGGACAGGTACGGAGCGCAGGGGGATAATCGTGCATCCAGGGTGTGATAGACTCGCGCGAACGAAGCGAGCCGTGCGGTCACGCTGAAGCGTCTGCTGCAGGGCTCGAAATGTTGCCGCAGGCGCATTCAGCAGCTTCGAAGCCTTTGAATCCGATGGTTGCTGAGGGAACCCAATATGCAGTTCTCCTCTTTGCCCGTTGCAGCCCGCGATGCACACTGTCCTCCGCCGTCAGTAAATCCCGGCCGGCCATGGACAACCGCCATCACCCTTGCAGTATATTTCGCGGCAATTTTTCTGGGCGCCGCGTTGCTCTTTCTGATGGAACCGATGTTTGCCAAGATGGCCCTGCCACTGTTCGGCGGCAGTGCTGCTGTTTGGACCACTTGCCTGGTTTTTTTCCAAGCGGCGCTTCTTGCCGGATATGCATACGCGCATGCATCCCGAAGATTGCCTTGGCTGGCGCAGCTTGCCTTGCACTCCGTTCTGATGCTCGGCGCATTGGTGTTTCTGCCGATTCACCTGCCGGCGGGATGGGTGCCGCCAGCGTCTTCGAACCCCGCCGGTTGGTTGCTGGGGCTCTTGCTGGTATCGCTGGGGTTGCCCTTCTTCGCCTTGTCCGCCACGACGCCAATTTTGCAAAAGTGGTTTGCGCGATCGGGGCATCGGGATTCCGCGGACCCTTACTTTCTTTATGCGGCCAGCAATTCCGGCAGCCTGCTGGGATTGTTGGTTTATCCATTTGCGTTTGAGCCCTTATTGACGCTCAGGAATCAGGCCCGTTTGTGGTCATTTTCCTATGGATTATTTCTGTTGCTGGCGGTCGGATGCATTCTGCTCGCCTGGCGCGGCCTGTATGGCGATTCAACCTCTGCG
>JASHTZ010000411.1 GCA_030040295.1 Terriglobia bacterium
TAACGAACTTCGCATCGGCTTCAGCCGGCTGCACACTGTGTCCAACGCCTCGCTCGTCAACACGCCCGGCGTTCCGGCTGAGTTCGGGATCCAAGGGATTCCCCAGTACGACGGCAACTATGGCCTGCCGACCATGAGCATCAGTGGTTTGTCACAACTTGGAGCAGGGGAATACGCCTGGCCAAACTGGAGATTTAGCAATACCTGGCAGCTTAACGAGAACATAACCAAGGTCCTTCCCCACCACACATTCAAGGGCGGCTTCGAAGGGCAATTCATCCGCTTCCCTTGGAACGACCCCACTTATCCGCGTGGCGATTTTAATTTCGGAACTTACACCGGCATCCCGAACGGTTGCGTGGCCGGCACGGGATTGGCCGGTGAGCCGGCGTGCTCGCAACAGTCCCAGGGCGGCCTCGGCGTAGCCGACCTTCTGCTTACGCCCATCGCTTCCACTGTTCCTGGCGGTATTGATTATGTGGGCGGACCGAGCAGTATGAGCGCGTCGAATGACACCGAGATTGATGACGTTCGCCACTATTACGGCGCATACTTCCAGGACGCCTGGAAGGTCACACATCGCCTCACGCTCAACCTTGGCCTGCGGTATGAATTCTTTGGGCAGATTAGGGAACGGTATGGCGCTGACGCTATCATGGATCCGGGGATCTACACGTCGCAAAACAATGAGTTGCCCCCGAAGACAGGCCAGAATACGGTGTCGGGCGCCCAGTACATCATCAATTGCGCGTCAAAGAATGTGGCGCTTTCGCCATCGTTTACGTCCCAGTTGGCGACGGAAGGCATTGCCCTCACCTACTCCTGCCAACCTGGACTGATGAGTTCACCTTTGACGGATTTCTCTCCGCGCGGGGGTGTGGCGTGGCAGGTCACCAACAAGCTGGTGGCGCGGATGGGCTACGGGATCTTTTTTGGCGGCTTCCAAAGCATCGGAGGAGACCCCGACCCGGGCTTCAATTATCCTTTCTTCACCAGTTTGAACAATCCCAATACCACTAACTACGAACCCATCACCTTTCCCGACGGGCAGCATGCGACGCTCGAGCGCGGCCTGCTGGATATGGAACCGACTCCGAACAGCCCAAACTTCAGCGCTGAAGGGTTGAGCTTTGAGTCTTACCAGCCCAACTGGAAGACCGGTTACACCCAGGAGTGGAACGGTTCGCTCCAGTATGCTCTCAACCCCAGTCAAACCGTCACGGTGGGGTACGTTGCCAACACCTCGCGCCACCTGATGAACGATATGAAGCGAAACCAGCCGGACGTGTTGCTCGGAAAACCTCTGCCGAATGGCTATAGCGGCGCGGACTACGACCCATGGCCGGAGTTCTCCAACGACGTTGACTATGTTGCCTCCGACGGCGATGCCTATTACTGGAGCTTCCAAGGCACGTATCAAAAAAGGGTCAGCCGGGGAGTGGAAGCGCTGGCTGACTACACCTACTCGCGCTGCATGAACGACCTCCGCAACATTCTCGGCAGCTTCGGCGACACCTTTTGGGATCGATTGGGCGGGGGCGTCCTCCCCGGATACTCCATCAAGAACGAATATCACTTCTGCGGCTCGGATGTGCCCAATCTCATCCACGTCAGTGGCACCTGGCAGCTTCCTATCGGCAGAGGCGAGTATCTTGGCAGGAACATGAACAGAGTCGCGAATGCGTTTGTCGGCGGATGGAGCACGCAAGGCATCTGGACTTTTGAAAGCGGCTTCCCGTTCGAGCTTGGGTGCACTGCTGTTCCGATCTCGAACCCGTCGGCACAAACTTGCAATCCCGACCTGGTGCCCGGACAGCCCCTGTATCTGCATAGCGGGCCGGACGGCGGCATCAACGAATTCCTGAATCCCTACGCCTTCACCAACCCGCCCTCGTGCATTGCGCCAGCGGGTTCGACAGACGCCATCGGCTGCACGAACGGCATCACGGTGCTGGGCGGCAGGACCTTCCAGGCGCATGCCCCCACCCAGGACGCTATAAACTTCTCGATCTTCAAGGCATTCAGAACCACCGATAGGACGCAGTTGCAGTTCCGCGCGGAGTTCTACAACATTCTTAACCACACCACCTTTGGCGCTCCGGGCAACTTCAACTGGACATCGGCGGAGGAGGATATAGCTGCGGGTAAGCCCTTTACGTTCGCTAATATCACGGGGACGGGCCCGGCGTATATCCCGCGAGAAATCCAGTTCGCGATGAAGTTTTATTTCTGATGGAGTGATTCGCAATTTGTAATCCTCTTCCAGCAAAGCTGGAGGCGTTGCGATGGCTGGTTCCTCCAAGCGACTTGACCGCCACCGCCCGGAACAAACTCCTCACCCCAACTCCCCTCGGGGCTACAACGGAGGCAGCAGTGAAGAATTCCATTTTATTGCTCTCTTTTTTAGTTGTAACTCTCATCTTTCCATGTTTGTGCCTTGGCCAGAACCTGCCGTGGAACGGCGGCGGTTTTCCTGCCGGCCCTGCGCGTGCATTTCCCTTGCACACCAATGGCCGCTGGATTGTGGACAGCAACGGTAACCGGGTGAAGCTCAATGGAGTGAACTGGTACGGGGCGGAAGAAGAAGACTTCGTGCCGGCGGGTCTGGAGCTTGAGAGCCTGGACTCCATCGCGGCGGGCATCCGCGGCATGGGATTCAATACTGTGCGCTTGCCGTGGTCCAACCAACTGGTTGAGACGAATCCGGTGGTCAGCAACTATGCGGTCGCGGCGAACCCTCAGTTTGAGGGCGCGCACGCGATGGACGTTTTCGACGCAGTAGTGGAGGCGCTCGCCCGCCACGGCGTGATGATTATCCTCGACAACCACATGAGCAACGCGAACTGGTGTTGCAGCAATACCGACGGCAACACGCTGTGGTACAACGCTCAGTACCCTGAGTCGAGCTGGATTGCGGACTGGGAAACCATGGCGGCCCGCTATAAAAACCAGCCCGCCGTGATCGGCGCCGACCTGCGCAACGAGCCGCGCTACAACGCCACCTGGGGAGGCAGCCCTTCCACCGACTGGCGCGCTGCGGCGGAGCGGGGCGGGAATGCCGTGCTGAGCGTCAACCCGAATCTGCTCATCTTTGTCGAAGGCGTCAGCTATGCCGGCGACCTCACCGGGGTCGCGCAGCTTCCGGTTGCGCTCAATGTTCCGAACCGCCTCGTTTACGAGGCCCACGACTACTCGAACTATCAGTCGAACTACTCCACCTACGCCGAATTTACGCAGCAGGTGAATTCGGCCTGGGGCTACATCATGACCGCCGGCCAGTCTTATACAGCCCCGGTCTGGTTGGGAGAGTTTGGCACTTGCCACACCAGCGTTTCCGGTTGTCTGGCGAATACGAGTTCCGGTTCGATGGGGTTCTGGTTTTCCAGCCTACTGCAATACGTCAGTCAGAACGACGTTGATTGGACTTACTGGGCGTTGAACGGAACAGAAGCGACCGGGTCGTCACGAGTTTACGGATCGGAAGAAACTTACGGAGTTTTCGACCCCTATTGGAACGCGCCTGCGCTCGCGGACCAATTGACTCCGCCGCCCAGCGTGAATCTCTTGGGCCTGTTGCAGGCCGACATCGGGCCAACTCAAGGTCCGGGGCTGCGGTCGAGTTACCCGCCGGTCGTGGCTTTGACCAGCCCGGTGAATGGCGAGATGTTCGCCTCCGGCGACAGCGTTGCCATGAGCGCTGATGCTGCCGTGCCGGGAGGACAAGTCCAGGAAGTCGATTTCTACGCGGACGGAAAAATGATCGGCAGCGCGATGAGCAGCCCGTTTACGGCCGAGTGGTCAGCAGCTCCCACGGGAAGGCATCAAGTCGTTGCTGTCGCGAAAGCTTCGGGCGCAGAGGGCAGGTCGATGCCGGTGAACATATTCGTGGAAAACTACGCCGCAAGAAACGTGAATTACGGATCCGCCATCGATATCAATTTTGTCGGCTACTGGAGCACTGCGCCGGGCACGCCGATGGGTTCGAGCGAAGTTGCCGGAGTTGTGCCGGAATCGAACTGGAACAATGCCTACGGAAATTCCGGTTCTGTTTCATCACTGATGGACAGCACCGGAGCAGCCACTGAAGCGTCGGTCGACTGGGCTTCGACGGACATGTACTCGCTGGACATTCCCGATGAACCGGGAAACAACCGCATGATGAAGGGCTACCAGGATAACTCCAACACAATTCCTACCACAATAAACGTAAACAACCTCCCTGCGTCATTTGGCCGCTATGACGTCATTGTCTATTTCGAGGGCGCGAATGGCACCGTCTCGCGAGCCGCGAATTACCGGATTGTGACTGCCCGCAATGACCCCGGCAGCGACCCTGCGAGCGTGCAGTTTTCCGGCTGCCCAAGCGGAGCACTGCAAGCGGACACCATCATCTCAGGCCTGGACGCCGCGAATACCGAATTCACGGGCACATTCTCGCTGGCCGCAGGAGGCTCGGCGGGAAATTATGTTCTGTTTCCCGGCTGCCGCGGCAGCAGCTTCATGTTGCTGCCCGTTCACGGAGCGTCCACAGATGGCCAGTACCGCGCTCCCGTAAATGGCATTCAGATCATTTCGATTCCCTGGATCACCATCAGCGCTTCCCCACAGCCGAGCACGGTCGCGGTGGGCAGCACAACCTCAGTGGCGGTTTCGGGCCAGATCACATCGCCAAGCCCAATCGGCCCGGAGAGCGCGTCTTATATCGTAACGGATGCTTATGGCAACGACGTGGCGAACGGGCCGGTGGACTTGCAAGCAGGAGGGAGTTATTCTTTTTCGTTCTCGCTGAGCGCCTCGGCGCAGGCCGGCGGCTACTATACCGTCACGATTCAGGCTCAGGACCAGGCGGCGCACAACGGCTCCTCGTCGGTGGAGGTTCAGATTCAGTAGTGCGGAGAAAACTTCATCGTGGCCGGGCCGGGGTCCTGATTCGGGGTTGGGCAAGAAATGCGGTTTCCTCTGGCATTGAATGCAAATCGTCTCACTCCGCGCGAGTTGAGCGAAGCCGTATCTTGCAACCGGCGAGAGTTTTTGCGGCGAGTGACGGGCGCAACGGCGGCGGGAGCGGTGCTCGGATTTTCGCCGGTGAAAGCCTTTGGGTCCGCCAGGCCACCCAAGCGGAAAACCGTCGTCGTGACCTTCGGCGGAGGATGCCGCGATGAAGAAACCTTCATGCCCGAAGGCCGGCAGAATATCCCGCATCTTCTAAATGAACTCATTCCCCAATCAACCTTTTTCACGCGCGTGGTGAACCGCGGCATTCTCGGCCATTACGTGGCTACGGCGAGCCTGGCGACGGGAGTTTACGAAACCTTCGATAATTTTGCCGCCGTTCCTCCCGATCACCCGACGGTTTTTGAATATTACCGCAAGGGCTTGAATCGCCCCTTCTATGACGCCTGGGTCGTCGCGCCGGCCAACGGCTTCAACCTGATCGGGGGCAGCGCCGCTCGTTCTTTTGGCCCGAATTATGCGGCTAACGTCATTCTTCCCAAGCTGCTGCTCAAACAGGCGCTCTCCTCGACGAAAGACGCGGGATACGAACACCTTTTAGTTGACAATTACGAAACGCCGCTTTTCGCCCCGAAAGTCGATAATCGCTTTGATCTCCAGCAGTTTTCAGAACTGCTCAAGGTTTCGATTGCCGATTTTGTGGCGCACGCGCTCACTCTCTCCAGCCCCGACGAGCTTTCTGTGTATGTTGCTCGCCAATTGATGCGGCAGTATGCGCCCAGCCTCCTGTGGATTACGCTGCACGATATGGATGTCGCACATTCGGGGTCTTATTCGCTATACCTTGAAGGGATCCAGCGCACGGACCGACTTTGCAGCGGGATTTGGCGCGAGATTCAAAATCAGCCTGAATACGCGGGCGTGACGACCCTGTTCATCCTTCCGGATTTCGGGCGCGACTCGGATCGGGCCGCAGCCGGAAACGGCTTTCAGCACCATCGCACGGGCGACGCTCTTTCGCGCACAACCTGGTTGATGGCGCTCGGGCCAGGAATTCGTGAAAATACGGTGGTGGACCGGCCGGTGCAATCCGTGGACCTTGCGCCCACGCTGGGAGCCTTGCTTGACTTTACGCCAACAATGGGTTCCGGCGAACCACTGCGCGAAATTTCATAATGTTGCAGAGCAGCCATGCTTCCCTCAGAAATCACCGCGGGCCAATTCACTGACTACCCTCCGCAGGCGAGACAAGTCGCCGTCAGTCACATCGAAATTTTGCGCCGGCTTCCGCTGGCGCTTGCTCCGCTGCTGCTGCAACAGATCGAGCAGTACGACTGGAAGTTCCCAGCCGAACGAAGGAAAATCGCCGGCCAGCTTTCGTACCTTTCCTCTCTCTCCCAGGAAGAACTGAACCAGCTCTTATCCGGCTTCGGGCCGCTGAAAATGTCGCCCCGCCTCGAGCGCCTGGATTGGGTCGAATCGCCCACGACATTCTCAGAGGAGCTATCCAGCTTTCTCTGGGCCTCGGGCCAAATCGATGCCTTCTCAGAGGCCGCGAACATATTCATGGCGAAGGTCGATTCCTCCATCCCTGCTGGACCTCTTCGAGTGCCGAGACTGGGAATTGCGATTATCGGGAAAGGAGTGGAAGCAAGCCAAGTTCCGCTTTTCAGCAAGCTCCGGCCCTACGGAACGTGTTTCACGCAAGTCAATCCCTCGGACGGCCTAAGGATCTTGCTCAATGCTGCTTCGGCCCGGGCCTCGGCTCAGCCGGTCCCTTTCGGCCACTGGTACATCGAGGGCGGCCAGGCGGAAAATATTGCGGGTTCTTCGCTGATTACGATTTCTTACGACGCGATACAGCCGGTTCGCACGGCCCTTCTGCAAAAAATCACGCAGGTGATCCAAGGGGGCATTGGCGGTCCAGAGGCTTTGAACAGGATGCTTCACAGGATGCGACCCGAAGACGTCGGACTGAGGGGAGGACCGGGCGAAGAAGTCCTGAGCCATTTTAAAACCGACATTCTAACGGGCGGCCAGGGAACTCAGATATTCAGCACCACTTTCGTTCAGTGGACAGCGCGAGAGATTTGGAGGCGCGCCGAGCCTTTGACGGTTCTCGCAAGGTTCGCACCGCGCCAGCGGCAACGGCCTATGAATGACCTGCTTTCCGGGAAAGATGCGAATCCGGAATTGGATCCGGCCGGATCTCTGATCGACGCGGATATGGGAGCCTTCCTGATGTGGATCGATCAGCAGCGGCTTAACGGGTCTGAACAGTCGTCTTTCCTGGTCTGGTTCGAAGATCACAGCGAAGCGCTGGTTATCTCTCCGACTCTTCCCCGCAACACCGAATCCGGCAACGCTGTCGATATGAATTGGCTGCTTCGCCAGACAGGCCCGACCGAATCAAACACGACTGGTTCTATGAAACCTCATCAGTCGCAGGCGACTCCGGCCGCAACGTTCCGGCAACAAAACGAAGACGCTCTTCTGGACAGGCTCGATTCAAACCAAGACATGCTAGACTACCTGAATGAGGCAGGCTAGTTTTGCGTCCGGCTTGAATGTTTCACCCCCACCACCGGCAAGCCATACTGTAGCGTCGATTTCCGATCGACTCTGCGTCAGGCAGAAAAGGCCGCACCTATTACCGGGGTGGCCTCATACGCGACCAACGTCACCCCCCTCGTGTCGCTGCGGTGCGAATGAACTCGCGCCCGATCACGTTGTGAAAATATCTTCCAAACCCTTGACAGCAAAGCACCGTTTTCTCTATAATTCTACCGCTTAGGTCAATAGGCAGCGGAACTTTTTTCTGCAATTGGGGGTATATTGGGGGCGGAAATCCGGATGGAGGAGTGATGGCAGGATCAGGACACAAACTCCCCGATGAGTCAACACGCGTCTCCTTTTTGATAGAGAACCGCCTCGTTCGCCAGACCTTGGTTCGCTTGTTTCGGAAGCGGCCGGATCTGTGCGTAGTCAGCGAAGGCTGCTCGGTTGGCGCCTACCAGGTTCTCCATTCCCAGTGTGACATCCTGGTTCTGGACGATCTCCAACTCCTGGAAAAACTGAGCATCCGCTTCAAGGATGCGCAGGAGGTGAATTGCGCTATTGGGACCGTTCTGATCGGCATGGAAGAGAATGAGGAGCAATTTTTCCAGGCGGTGCGGCTGGGAGTGTCCGGCTATCTACTGAACGATGCCTCCGCAAATGAGGTAGTGCAGGCCGTGCGCGCCGCCGCCCGAGGCGAGGCGACTTGCCCACCACGCCTCTGCCTGGCGCTTTTTCGGGTGATGGCGCGCGTGGCCAAGGAAACTCCCGTACAAGTCCGCCGCCGTCCTCTGCCCGGCCTCACCATTCGCCAGCAGCAGTTAATTTCCCTCGTCGCCAAGGGTCTCACCAACAAGGAAATCGCCTCTCTCCTGAACCTTTCCGAGTTCACCATCAAGAACCACATGCACCGCATCATGAAGCAAGTTGAAGCGGTGAGCCGCCACGACGCCGTCGCCGCCGCCCGCGCTTCCGGATACACGGCTATCGTTTAGGCCCGCCACCGTTGGGAACGCGACAAAGTCGGCCGCGTAACAACCTGAGCATTGGCTTGAGGAGTGGGCCCTTAGAATGTTCGGACAGCGCCGCAAGCGTCGCATATGCCTCTCGCCGTGTTAACAGAATATGGTAGCCGGAATATGCTCGCCGGAATCAGCGCATCGCGGACTTTTCCATTTTGAAGGACTTCTTTCACATCCCATAGGCTGCGATAACGCCCTTATGTGTGCATTGGGGGACCAGCGTAGCATTTCTATCTTCTTGAATTCACACGTCGTTTCCACTTAGTCGAGAGCTGAATATAGGGATAGCTTATGCCGCGAGTCTGTTCCTGACCTATAGTCCGAAGTTAGTCCATCGGCGCCTTCCGAGTAAAACTTGTTAGATCGTTTTTAGTACCCCTCCGTAGTGCCTCATTGGGCCTTTTCCACAACCGTGATATAAAGTGATAATTGCCCCCTTTTATTCCAGGAGAGGGGTATGGACAAACCCATCCGTGTTCTGGTGGCCAATCATCCGCGACTTATGCGGGAGTTGATACTCACAACCTTTACCGACCAACCTGACATCGAAGTTGTGGGGGAAGTCGCGGACGAGGCAGACATCCCGGTTAGCATTGAAAGAACTAACCCGGATGTCGTGGTGATCGCCCAGGAGAAACTCGGTGAACGGCCGAGCATTTGCGACGTTGTCCTTCGTCAACGGCCGGACATGCGGGTGATCGCTGTTGCGCCTCACCACAACTACTCTGTTCACTACTGGGCATCGGTCAACATTCACTCACATGATGTCGAGGCCTCGGAAGAAGCCATCCTGGGGGTTCTGCGGACTAAGGGAGCCCGACTTGCGGTGTGACATAAGCTCATCGACCCCGGCGAAGGAGTATTAATAATGCAATACAAGCCATATTCCCGCCCCAGAAGCCAGGCGGCTTCCGCGGCTCAGGACATGCGGAGAGCGCGCTTGCGGAAGCGGCAGGTCGTCAGAGTCGGATTCGTCTTGTTTCTTGTCGGATGTTGCGGGACCGCCCTTGCGCAAGACCAGCAAAGACCGCAGGCGCAGCAACAGCAAGGTCGAACCTCAGCGCCGGGGCAGCAACAGAGGTCTGTGGGACTGGAATCAACGCAGGCGCAACAGCAGCAGGAACGCATTACCGATTGGGCCACGGATAATTTGGAGATGGTTTCCGCTTCAGCGAAAGACATCAGCGATGTACTGGAGAAGGACCCGGGCTTGATGGTGGAACTGAAGCGTCTGATGGCCAAACAGGCAATCGAGCGCGGGCAGATTATCGCCGAAGAGGATATGACGGACACCGCGATTCTGGATCGACTGCAAAACGACGCGCGCTTCCGGGGCTTGGCCACTCGCCTGTTGCAGCGCTACGGCTACCTGACGCCAGAGATCAACCCCAAATCCACGAAGTGGAAAGAGCAGGACCTGATGATGCGCGCGAAGGCGGAGCGCCTGGCGCACTCCACGAACACGGAAATGGCAAATATGCCGCTGGCTTCCCAGGCGGCGTGCGGACCTGAAAATAACACTGAAAACAACCTTGAAAATAACTCTGAAAATAGCCTCGCGAATTGCCAAATGCAGGCGAACAGGCCCACCATGAACGGGGAGGAGGAATTGGCGACCTCGGAATCGGAGGAGTGCGATCCGTATTGGGATGAGGAGGGTTGTACTACCCCCTCGAATCGCCGCGAAGAGGCTCCAAATCCTGCTCAAACACCATCGCAGCCGGACATGACGGGGCCTCCCCCCGACCTGCAACAGCGGCCCGATTTGTCGGAATCCCTCATGACTGCAAGTCTTACCTCCGCCAACCCGCAAGCGCGGGCAAACGCGCAATCTGAGGGACTCCAATCCTCCGGGCCCGGAGCAGAGCTCGGAGAAGTGACTGCGAACATTCCTCCCGTTCTTCCCGAGAATCCCTACCGGCAGACTCAGCGAACCATGGTTTCAACGCGCCAGCCGAGGTCAAATTTAAGCCCAGAGCCCGTAGTGATGGAGAAGGTACCTGATCCCTACGCCTTCATCCCGTCGCTCTACGATCTCTATGTGCAAGCTGCGCCGAGCACCGGACGATTGGAGCGCTTCGGCCTCGACGTATTTCGTCACCAGCGCGCAAGCTTGGGGATTCCCATGGACCTTCCAGCGGGACCGGATTACGTCCTGGGTCCCGGTGACGGATTGACGATTGATCTGTGGGGAGGAGTCTCGCAGCGGTTCTTTCGAACGGTTGACCGCGAGGGTCGATTGTTGCTGCCTGAGGCCGGACCGGTGATGGTAAGTGGCAGGAGCCTGGGTGATGTGCAAGAGGACGTCCAACGCCTGCTGCGCACGCAGTATCGCGACGTTTCCGCCGATGTCTCCCTCGCGAGGCTGCGCACTGTGCGTGTTTATGTGGTGGGCGAAGTGGTTTCCGAGGGAGCATACGATGTCAGTTCGCTATCCACGCCGCTCAACGCACTGTTTGCGGCGGGGGGGATCACCCCGCGCGGTTCACTCCGCCATTTGCGCCACTTCCGTGGCGGGCAGCTTATCGAAGAGGTGGATGCATACGACCTATTGCTGCACGGCGTTCGTGGCGATCTGAAGAATTTGGAAAATGGTGATACGATCCTGGTGCCACCTGTCGGCCCGCAGGTGAGTATCGACGGAATGGTGCGCCGACCTGCCATATACGAGTTGCGCGATGAGAAGAATCTCGCCGAAGTGCTGGACTTGGCAGGAGGAGTGCTCCCCTCGGCGGCTCTGCGGCATATCGAGGTTCAGCGCCTGGAAGCCCACGATACTCGCACCATGTTCAGCGTGAACCTGGACGATGCCAGCGATCCGCAGGCCGTGCAACGCCAACTCGAGGGCTTTAAGGTACAGGACGGTGACACAGTCCATATTTTCCCCATCGCTTCCTACAACGCCTCCGCCGTCTACCTCGAGGGGCATGTCTTGAGGCCCGGGCGTTACGCCTATACGCCGGATATGCGCTTGACCGACTTGGTGTCTTCCTACAAGGACCTTTTGCCAGAGCCCGCTGAACATTACGCCCAGATTATCCGGCTACGCCCTCCTGATTGGCGGCCGGAAGTGGAGAGTTTCGACTTACAGGCAGCACTGGCCTCTCCCGCGACTTCGCCCAAGCTCGCTCCGCTCGATACCGTGCGCATTCTTGGACGTTACGATTTGCAATCCGCGCCGATTTTCTGGGTGTCAGGAGAGGTGCGGAAACCAGGACAATATCGGACGTCGGGACAGATGCACCTTCGCGATGCAATTTATCAAGCTGGCGGATTGTTGCCGGATGCCTCCCTCGATTCCGCGCAATTGTTCCGTTTGCAAACTGACGGATCGCTCA